>DBDO01000182.1:0-2492 GCA_002293605.1 Desulfovibrionaceae bacterium UBA930 | reverse complement strand
TTCCTCAAAGCACAGTAATCAGTGCTTCCTTATGAGTCCCGCATGAAAGAGCCTTTGCGTATTCTTCAGCTTGTCAACGTTCGCTGGTTCAATGCCACGGCCTGGTACGGGCTTTCCCTGTCCCGTCTGCTTCAGGAGGCCGGGCAGCGGGTGCGCGTGATTGCCCTGCCCGGCACGGAATCTTACGCCAAAGCGCGGGAGATGGGTCTGGATCTTCTGCCGCTTGATATGAATACGGCCAATCCGGTCCGTTTGCCGCTGCTTATGCGCAACATGACAGCCCTGCTGCGCGAATTTAGACCGCAGGTAGTCAATTGCCACCGGGGCGAGGGCGTGCTGCTCTGGGGACTGTGCAAGTCTGCGGCCCATCCCTTTGCCCTGATCCGCACCAGGGGCGATCAGCGTCCGCCCAAAGCCAATGCCGCGAACCGCTGCCTGCATGCCCATCTTGTTGACGCGCTCATTGCCACGAACTCGCGCACCGCGGCCCAGTGCCGGGAGGCCTTCGGGCTTGGCCCGGATCGCCTCTTCACCCTTGTGGGCGGCGTGGACAGAGCGCGTTTTTTCCCTGATCCGGCGGGCCGCGAGGCCATGCGGCGCGCCTATGGCTTTTCCGGCACGGACAGGGTGGTGGGGCTGCTAGGCCGTTTTGATCCGGTCAAGGGGCAACAGCAGTTGATCGAGGCCCTGGCCCTGGTGCGCGAAGCGTTCAACTCGGGCTCTTCGTCTTTGGGCAATCCCGGACCGCTTAAATTGCTGCTCGCGGGGTTTTCCACGGTCTCGTCCGAGGAAAGCGTGAAGGGCTGGGTAGCGCAGAACGGCCTTGCAGACTGCACGGTGCTGACCGGTAAGGTGGAGGATGTGCCCGCGCTCATCAATGCCATGGATCTTGGCGTTATCGCCTCCCAGGGCTCCGAGGCCATTGCCAGGGCCGCCTTTGAGATTATGGCCTGCGGCGTGCCCCTGGTCGGAACCGATGTCGGTGTGATGCCCGACCTGCTTTCGCCAAAGGCCTTGGTCCCGGCGGGGAATACAAAGGCTTTGGCCGCTTTGCTCGGCCAGGCCCTTGGCGATGCCGCCTTTTTGGCCTCCCTGCGCGAAGAGCAGGCCGTTCGCATGCAAACGCTTTCCAATGAATGTTTTTTAGAGCAGACTTTAGCGCTGTATCGATCTATTGTGAAACGGCGCTCCCTGTAGCCTTGTGCGAACATTGCGGATGCAAAGGAGATTGACCATGCCTGTATTGAAAATGACGGACCTGCCCCTTGAGGGTAAACGCGTGCTCATCCGCGAAGATCTCAATGTGCCGCTCAAAGAGGGCAAGGTGGCCGGGGAGGCCAGGCTCACGGCCAGTCTGCCGACCATTAAGGCGGCCATGAAGGCCGGGGCCAGGGTCATGCTGCTCTCCCATCTCGGGCGGCCTGTGGAGGGGGAGTTCAGCGAGGCCGATTCCCTGGCACCGGTGGCAAAGCGCCTTGGCGAGATGCTGGGCACTCCCGTGCGTTTGCTCAAAGACTATCTTGAGGGCGGCTTCACCCTGGAAAAGGGGGAGGTGGCCCTGTGCGAGAACGTGCGTTTCAACAAGGGCGAGAAAAAGGATGATGAGGCCCTTGGCAGAAAATACGCGGCCTTGTGCGATATTTTCGTCATGGACGCCTTTGCCACGGCCCACCGGGCCCAGGCCTCCACCAGCGCGGCGGCGCGTTTCGCGCCCGTGGCCTGTGCCGGGCCTTTGCTCGCGGCGGAGCTTGAGGCCCTTGAGCGCTGCATGGCCAGGGCCGAGCATCCCCTCATCGCCATCATCGGCGGCTCCAAGGTATCCACCAAGCTGACCGTACTGGACAGCCTGAGCAAAAAAGTGGACCGCCTGATCGTGGGCGGGGGCATTGCCAACAACTTTATCAAGGCGGCAGGCTACGAAGTGGGCAAATCCCTGTACGAGCCCGATCTGGTGGATGAGGCCAAAAGGCTGATGGCCGCGGCCAAAGCCGCAGGAGGGGAGATTCCCGTGCCTGTGGACGTGGTCGTGGGGACGGAGTTTTCCGCCTCCAGCCCGGCCGTGTTGAAAAAGGTCTCGCAGGTCGGCCCGGAGGACATGATCCTGGACATCGGCCCTGAAACTTCGGCCCTGTACGCGAAGATTCTCGCCGGGGCCAAAAGCATAGTCTGGAACGGCCCGGTCGGGGCCTTTGAACTCGACCAGTTCGGCCAGGGCACCAGGGCCCTGTGTGAGGCGGTTGCCGCAAGCCCGGCCTTTTCCATTGCCGGAGGCGGCGATACCCTGGCCGCTGTGGAGAAATACGGCGCGCTTGGGGGCATTTCCTATCTTTCCACCGGGGGCGGGGCCTTTCTTGAATTTCTGGAAGGCAAAACCCTGCCCGCTGTGGCCGTGCTTGAGGAGCGCGCGCGATGAACGAGGGCGCGCCTTTGTCCCTTGGCGGCAAGCCCCTGTCCGGGCCGGATTCTCCCCTTGGCGCGGGTCAGGGCGGAGC
>DBDO01000195.1 GCA_002293605.1 Desulfovibrionaceae bacterium UBA930 | reverse complement strand
GCGGACCGAAAAGGGAGAAGGCTTGCTTGCGCGTGTCTCCTTGAGAAACAGCGAAGCTGTTTTGGCCCCCGCGAATAGCCTCCTCACTGCAACAATAGCTTCCTATACACCACTTAGGCTTGGTGCCGTTGATGTATTCCTGCCTTTTTTGTCAACCGCCCCACACAAAATACCGTACTTTGCCATCTGAACGTGAGCGCTGCGCTTGACCGCACGCCGCTTCGGTCATACTTGTTGGCAGTGGGGAGGCTGCCCCTGGCGGGCCTTCTTTGCGAGGCACTTCGCCCGAACGTCCCATTCCCGGCAGGGAGCGCCTGCCAGTGAAAAAGGAGCCTGCATGCCCTTTGTGCTTTTCGTACTCTTCTCCGTGCTTGAACTTTTCCTTTTAATCAAGGTCGGCGGCAAGATAGGCGCTTTGAACATGACGGCCTGGGTATTCGCCTCCGCGCTGATTGGCATGTGGGCCGTACGCGCCCAGGGGCAGAGCGCCCTGCGTAAAGTCCGCGCGGAACAGGAAGCGGGCAGAATACCACAACACTCCGTTCTGGACGGCATGCTCCTTTTTTTCGGGGGTATCCTGCTCATTGTGCCCGGGCTGATAAGCGATGCTCTGGGCCTCTTTCTGCTGATCCCCCCTTTTCGGCACCTGGCAACGCGCTCGCTTGCCGCCCGCTTTTCTTCCCGCCAGTCTTTCGGGCAATCGTTCGGGGGCGCGCAGATGTTCTTTTTTAAGGGATCGGGCTTTCAAAGGCCGGACGCGAATGCGGCGGAAGAGCCCTGCACGGGCCGGGGCGCGGAGTCTTTTGCCGCCTCTGCGCCGCACCTTTCAGATAAGAGTCCCCGGCAGGCCGTTATTATTGAGAGCAGCGCCACCGTACTGGACAAAGACGGGGCGTCTTCTTCCGGCAAGGCCTGAGGCGTGCCAGGGCATATGCCTCCCCTCCGCCGCCCCGGCAGAATCCTGGGCTTTCGCGGCAAAAAACGCCGCGCTAGGGACCAAGCCGTTTTTCTGTATACAAAAAGCGGCACAAGTCTCGCCCTGAGCAAAGCGCTTGCCTCCGGGGGGCTGCGCAAGCGCCCCCCCCTGCCTTTTTTCTGGCGCTCCTTGCGCCTTTCGCTGGCAGGAAACGCTGCCGTGCCCGAAAGCAGGTTCAACGGATGGATTTTAGTGCTTACGGCGAAAAAAATTCCCCACCGCTTTTTTCCTTCAGGGGGGCCGGGCCGCCTCTATGTGCCGCCCATGCATGAAGCGGCGGCCCTGCATGAAATCCGCGCTTTTGAAGCCGAAGGCCCGCTCCCCTTCTTTGTGCCTCCTGTCAGAAACAATGTCCCAGGCGTGCTTTTTTTCCTCCTGCTGCTCCTCTTCTGGCACGGGCTGCGCTGGTCCTGGTTTGAGCCGCTTTTGCCCTCTCCGCCTTTTCCGGAAAACGCGCGGGCCTGGCCTGCGGCCTTTGGCCTGGATGTCTACCGTTTTCGCGTTCTGCATGAGTTCTGGCGCGCTGCAACCGCCCTGACCCTGCACGCGGACGACTCCCACCTTTTCAGCAACCTGGGTTTTGGCCTTTTGTTTCTCATCCCCTTATGCCGCAGGGCCGGGCTTGGCTTTGGCCTGCTCCTTACCCTGCTTGCGGGCCTTTTCGGCAATGCGGCCAATTCCCTTGTCAAAGAGGCCCATACTATCAGCATAGGCTTTTCCACGGCCCTGTTCGGTGCCGTAGGCGCGCTCTGCGCCTTGAGCGCGGCGGACAGCTTCAGGCATATGCCGCCTTTTTCCCGCACAGGCAGACGGGCCGGGCTCCCCTTTTTGCAGACGGTGCGCCGCCTCTTCCCCCCTGTGGCGGCCGGCATGGCCCTGCTCGGCATTCTCGGAGGCGGAGGCGAGATCAAAACCGACTATTCCGCGCATATCCTGGGCTTTTGCGCGGGGCTCGCCCTTGCCGCAGCTGCGCTGCCCCTGGAGGGGCGCATCTTTTCCCTGCCTGAAAAGCGGCAGAATCAGGTCCAGGGCCTGCTCTTCCTCGCCTGCCCCTCCCTGCTTGCCGCAGCCTGGGGCTATGCCCTGCTCATGCGCTAGCTCTGCCCTCACAGCCTCTTTTTGCCCCCCAGCGGCATCGGCATTCCTCCTTGCTTTGAAAGCGGTTTCGGAGTATCTTCGAATCATGGAACTGCTAGATCAATTGGAACGCCGAATCGGCGCGCTTTTATCCAGAATTGAGGCCCTGACCGCTGAAAACCTCTCTTTGAAACAGGAGCAGGAAGATATGTTTTCCTCTTTTCAGGAGGAAAACCAAACCCTGAAGCAAGAACTGGAACTGGAGCGAAACAAAAACGCCGGTGCCCTGACGCGCATTGAAGCCCTTGTGGAAAGGCTCAGGGAGCAGGCGGAACACGAGTAAAGCCATGCACAGCCATACCCTCGATGTACTGGGGCTGGAGCTATCCTTTAAGGCCGAGGCCGACCCCAGGAGGATTGAACGCGCTCGCGCGCTTCTTGCCGAGAGGTATGCCAGACTGGCGCAACACGGCGGAATGTTGAGCAAGGAGAAGCTGCTTGCCTTTCTTGCCCTTTCTCTTGCCGACGATGTCCTGCTTATGCAGGAAGAACGGGGAGAGACGGACAAGCGCTTGCAGGAGCTTCTGGGCAATATAGAAAAAGTTGCGGGCTAGCCCCGTTGATCTACCCTGGAGTGCGCGTGACGGTTGCCGTCGCTGGCCTCACAAGCATAATATGAGGGAACTGCCGATGGCCCGGTGTGCATGCCCGGCCCCCTATGGGGAATGACCGGGAAGCCTGAAGGATCATCCAATGTTCCCGCCGTAGGCAGATAAGGTCCTGCGGGAGGGCAACTGCACGGCTCATCCGGGGTGTCTTAAACTTTTTCTCCTCCCATACGGCATCCTGCCGTGTGAGCAGCCCTGCTTTTCACCGCCGAGCGCCAGCTCAGGGGAAAGGCGGGGCTTTTTGCGTGCAAGGCATGTTTATGGAAGCGCCGCCTGTTGTGCTTTCATAAAAAGGCCTTGCGCCAACGCGGGCCTGCCTATGCGCCCGCCCTGTTCAACGGGTTCACGCCCGTATAACATATCGAGGTTTACATGTCCCCCATCATTCTGTTTTGCGCCATCGGAGCTCTTGTGGCCGGAGCTCTGATCGGTTTTTTTCTTCCCCGCGTCATGGGTTCAAAACGCATGACAGACGCCGGGGAACTGGCCAAACGCATTATTGAAGAAGCACGCAAGGAAGCCCAGGCTCAAAAAAAGGAAATTCTCCTGCAGGGCAAGGACGAGGCCCTTGAAACCAAACGCCTCATGGAACAGGAGCTGCGGGAAAAAGAGCGCGAAATCAAAGCCAGAGACAGAAAGCTGGAAGAACACAGCGAACGGCTTGAAGCAAAACTTGAAAACGCGCGCAAAAAAGAACAGGACTTTCTCCTTGTGGAAAAAGAATTCGCCCGCAAGGAAAAAGAACTCGATGAACTGCACGAGGTGCTGCAACAGCGCTTGTCCGAACAGGAGCAGCGCCTGCAGGAAGTTGCGGGCCTGACAGCGGAAGAGGCGAAATCCCGCCTTTTTTCCGAAATAGAAGCCCGCACCCGCCACGAAGCCGCCAAAATGATGCGGCTGATTGAAAGCGAAGCCCGGGAAGCCGCCGACAGAAAGGCCAAGGAGGTGCTCGCCACCGCCATTCAGCGCTATGCGGGCGACTATGTGGCCGAACAGACCGTCACCACCGTGACCCTGCCCAGCGAAGACATGAAAGGCCGCATCATCGGCCGCGAAGGCCGCAACATACGCGCCCTGGAAGCGGCTACCGGCGTTGACCTGATTATTGACGATACCCCGGAAACCGTCATTCTTTCCGCCTACAGTCCCCTGCGCCGCCAGGTGGCCAAAATGGCGCTGGAGCGGCTCATTCAGGACGGGCGCATCCACCCGGCCCGCATCGAGGACATCGTCAACAAGGTGGAACAGGAGCTTGAGGTGCATGTGCGCGAGGTCGGCGAACAGGCCACCTTTGATGCCGGCGTGCACGGCATCCATCCGGATATCGTGCGCCTGCTCGGCCAGCTCAAATTCCGCACCAGCTTCTCCCAGAACGTGCTGCAGCATTCCCTTGAAGTCGCCTCCCTTTGCGGCATCATGGCCGCCGANNGCCGGGCTGCTGCATGATATAGGCAAGGCCCTGGACCACGAAATAGAGGGCTCACACGCCACTATAGGCGCTGATGTGACCAAGCGTTACGGCGAGAGCAAGGAAATTATCCACGCCATTGCCGCGCACCACGAGGATATCCCGCCCAAAACCGCGCTGGCCGTGCTTGTGCAGGCGGCAGACAGCCTCTCCGGAGCCCGCCCCGGAGCGCGCAAGGAACTGCTCGAAAACTACGTCAAACGCCTTGAAGATCTGGAAAATATCGCCACCTCCTTTGACGGCATCGCCAAAGCCTATGCCATTCAGGCCGGGCGGGAAGTGCGCGTGATGGTCAACTCCGATGATGTCAACGATGACGCCACCTACCTTTTGTGCAAGGATATCGCGGAAAAAATNNGGTCACGGTCATCCGCGAGCGCCGCGCCGTGGGCTTTGCGAAGTAAAAACGCCATGCCGAGCTATGCCTTCAGCAAAGTGATTCCCGGCGGCAACCCCACGCTTATCCTGCACGGGCCACAACTTGACCCGGCGGCGCTGGCGGGGCTTTCCGCCCATCTCATGTCGCCCCTGCACATCGGGGCGGAACAGGTTGGCGCGCTCTACCAGGGGGAGGCGGGAGAGCTCCCCCGCC
>DBDO01000147.1:4085-4627 GCA_002293605.1 Desulfovibrionaceae bacterium UBA930 | reverse complement strand
CCACCTTTGGCGGCCATCCCGATGCCGTGGGCGTGCTGCACGACTCCGCGCGCTGCATCGGCTGCCGCAAGTGCGAGGCAGGCTGCCAGCAGGTCAACAAACTGCCCGACCCCAGAGATTATAAAAAACCTGAAAAATACTTCGATGACCTCTCGGTTCTCGATAAAAAACGCCGCACGNNTGGCAAACGATTTCCGCACTCTGGTGCGACATCTCGAACAGACTCACCCAGACCCCTATTCGGCTTTCGGCGGCAAGGTCTTTTTCCGCAAGTTCCAGTGCAACCACTGCCAGGAACCTGCCTGCGCCTCGGCCTGCTTTGTCAAGGCCTTTGTCAAAACCCCCGAAGGGCCGGTCATATACAAGCCGGAGCTCTGCGTGGGCTGCCGCTACTGTATGGTCGCCTGCCCCTTCTATGTGCCCACCTATGATTACGACAGCGTTCTGAACCCGCTGGTCTCCAAGTGCACCATGTGCCGGGACACCCGCCTGGCCAAGGGCCTGCGCCCAGGCTGCGTGGACGCCTGCCCCAAGGACGCCCT
>DBDO01000147.1:0-4059 GCA_002293605.1 Desulfovibrionaceae bacterium UBA930 | reverse complement strand
GTGGACCACATCTACGGTGAAAACGAGATGGGCGGCACGAACTGGCTCTACCTTTCCCCGGCGCCGCATGCCGAACTCGGCCAGCCCGTGCTGAACACGACCTCTGCCCCTGAACTGACCTCAGGCGCTCTGGGCGCGGTGGCCATGGTCGCGGGTATCTGGCCGGTGCTGCTTGGCGGGGCCTACTTCATCAGCAAGCGCCGCGCGAAAACCGCTGCGGAAGAACAGCGCGAAGCGGTTGAAACAGCCGTTGCCGAAGCCCGGAGCGAAGAAGAAGCCAAGATGCAGGCAGCCCTGGCCAAGGCAGCCAAGGACAAGGATGCCGCCATCGCCCGCGAGGTGAAAAACGCCCGCGATGAAGCCATCAAGGAAATGGAAGCCAAAATGGCTCCGCCCGCTGAAAACGGATCTTCCGCAAAGGAGGACGTATAATGAATGCCGAGCATCCCGTGGAAAATATCCACAAGAAAAAAATCGTCTTTAATCCCGGCAAGCTGCTCAGTTCGCCCGGAAACCTGCTCACAGCCGTCATTCTCGCCGTGGGCCTGTGCATCACTATTTTGCGCTTTACCAAAGGCCTGGGCGGAGTGACCAACCTGGACGACAACTACCCCTGGGGCATCTGGATCAGCTTTGACCTGCTCTGCGGCGTGGTTCTGGCCGCAGGCGGCTACGCCACCACCTCGGCCTACTACCTTTTCGGGCTCAAGGGCTTCGGCACGGCAGTGCGCCCGGCCGTTACCTCGGCCTTTCTCGGCTACGCCTTTGTCGTTGTGGCCCTGCACTACGATGTGGGCCAGCCCTGGCGGCTGGTCTACCCCATCTTCTTCTCCCCCGGCACCACCAGCGTGCTGTATGAAGTGGGTCTGTGCGTGTTCCTCTACGTCTCCGTGCTGGCTATCGAATGGTCGGTAGCGGCCTTTGAATGGCTCGGCTGGAAGAGCATCCGCAACGTCATCGTCAGGCTGACCATTCCCCTGACCGTGCTCGGCGTCATCCTTTCCACCATGCACCAGTCTTCTCTGGGCGCGCTCTACCTCATTGCGCCGTCCAAGATGCATCCGCTCTGGTACTCCTCCTTCCTTCCCGTGTTCTTTTTCATCTCCAGCATGTTCGCGGGCATGAGCATGGTTATTTTTGAAGGCACCCTGGCCCACAAGGGCCTGCACGATCAGATGGACGCAGCGCACCTGCAACACGCCGACAAGGTCGTTTTCGGCTTTGGCAAGGCAGCTTCCATCGTCATGATCGGCTACCTCTTCATCCGTATCTTCGGCATCGCCATGGATAACAACTGGTCCTATCTGGCTACCGGATACGGCAGCTGGCTGATGGTGGAACTGGGCGTTTTCGTGGCCCTGCCCGCCTTCCTCTACGCCATCGGGGTGCGCGAAAGAAAAGCGGGCGTGATTCGCTGCGCTGCGGCCATGACCGTGCTCGGCGTGGTCATCAACCGCTTCAACGTCAGCCTTGTGGCCTTTAACTGGCAGTTGCCCTCGGCGGAGAAATACCTCCCGAGCTGGATGGAAATCGCCATTTCCGTCTTTGTGGTCACCCTCATCGTCACGGCCTACCGCTTCATCTGCACCTACATGCCGGTGCTGCGCGAACACCCCGACTATGAAGCCCACTAGAGCCCTGATGCTCTGAAACACGGGAGAACATTATGGAAAACATATTCTACTCGCTGCATGATTTTTATATCTGCACCAAGTCCATGACCTATATAGCCATGGGGCTGGGGGTACTGGGACTGCTCGGCTGGTGGCTCTTCCTGACCGGAAGGGACGAAACGATCCGGAAGTACTAAGGAGAACGCACATGGCATCATTTTACGCATTTCTCACTGGTCCGGCCTTCGTCATTTCCCTGCTGGTCTTTTTCGTTGGCCTTTCTGTCAGGCTGGTGCGCTACTTCCTGGGCCTGGACTGGCGCCTGGAGCGCGTTGCCTACCGTCCCAATATGGAACAGGGCATGAAAGGCGGCCTGTGGTCCATTTATAAATGGCTGCTGCCTTTCGGCACAGCCGGTTGGCGCGCCCAGCCTTTTTTCACCATCTGTTTCTTTATGCTCCACTTCGGAGCAGTGCTGGTTCCTCTTTTCCTGATCGGACACAACGTTGTCCTTGAGGAAAACTTCGGCTTTAGTCTGCCCTCCCTGCCTCAGGGGCTTGCAGATCTGCTGGCCGTGCTTACCGTCATAGGGGTATTCTTCATCGCGGCGCGGCGTATCGCGCTGCCGGAAGTGCGCATCATCACCACCGGCTATGATTATTTCATCCTCGCCCTTGTGGCCCTGCCCTTCATCACCGGGCTCATCGCCCGCATGCACTGGGCGGGCTACGACTTCTGGATGATCTGCCATATCATTACCGGAGAATTGATGCTTATTCTCGCTCCCTTCACCAAGCTCTCGCACATCGCGCTCTACTTTGCTTCGCGCTGGCAGATCGGGGCGGACTTCGCCATCAAACGCGGCGGGCACTCGCGCGGCGCCTGCTTCCCCTGGTAACTTGAGAGTAAAAAAGGAGCCCCTCCCATGCCTGAAGGCCAGTTTTGCAATAAAAAGCCCGTTGAAACCGAAGAAGAGCTCAAGGCCCTTCTCGGCGACAAGGGCGGCAAGCAATATTACGAGGAAATGCTCCAGCTTGACGTTGACAGCGACAAGCTGTGGGAAACCGTGCAGAAAACCTGTAAATCCCGCACCAGGACCTGGCTGGAAATCTGCGCGCATTGCGGAATGTGCGCTGACAGCTGCTTTTTGTACCGGGTGAACGAGGCCGATCCCGAGCAGGTTCCGGCCTTTAAGATTCAAAGCACCCTCGGCGAAATCATCAAGCGCAAGGGCAAGGTGGACAACGCCTTTATGCGCCGCGCCATGGAGTTTGCCTGGGCCCGCTGCACCTGCTGCAACCGTTGCAGCCAGTTCTGCCCGCACGGCATCGACATGGGCGTTATGTTCAGCTACCTGCGCGGCCTGCTCTACTCCCAGGGATTTGTTCCCTGGGAACTGAAAATCGGCTCGGGCATGCACCGGGTCTATCAGGCCCAGATGGACGTTACCAGCGAAGACTGGGTGGAAACCTGCGAATGGATGGCCGAAGAAAACGGGGAAGAATGGCCCGGCCTGGAAATTCCCGTGGACAAGGAAGACGCGGACATCATGTACACCTTGAACGCCCGCGAACCCAAACACTACCCGGAAGATGTGGCTGAAGCGGCCATCCTTTTCCACCTGGCCGGGGAGAACTGGACCGTGCCCAGCAAGGGCTGGGAGCAAACCTCCCTCGCCATGTTCGCCGGAGACTGGGGCGCGTGCAAAATAGCCGTGGACGCAGTGTATGACGCCGCTGAACGCCTGCGGCCCAAACGTATTATCGGTACCGAATGCGGCCACGCCCACCGGGCCTCGGTCATCGAAGGCCCCTACTGGGCGGGCAGGCCGGACGGCAGGCCCCCGGCTGAATACATCCACTATGTGCAGTGGCTGGCCGAAGCCCTGCGCGAAGGCAAGATCAAAATAGATCCGGCCAAGCGCATCAAGGAAAAGGTCACCCTGCAAGACGCCTGCAACTATGTGCGCAACCACGGCCTTGCCAAATACACCCGGGAAATCATCAGCTATATCGTTGAGCCCGGCTACTTTGTGGAAATGGCCACCAACAGGGAATACAACTACTGCTGCGGCGGCGGCGGCGGCTTTAACGGCATCGGCATGTTCCGCAAACAGCGCAACGTGGCCTTAAGAACCAAGCGCGACCAGATTCTGGCCACCGGGGCCAAACTGGTTATCGCCCCCTGCCACAACTGCTGGGACGCCATCCGCGACCTGGAGGAAGAATACGAGATCGGCATTCGCTGGACCTTCCTCAAGCCGCTGATTCTCAGTATGGCCATTGTACCCGACCACCTGAAGCCTCAGGAAGAGGATGAAGAATAAAGGCTCTGTGGGGCTCCGCCCCACACCCCGCCAGGAACTAGCCGTCCCTGGACCCGGCGCTTTCCGAAAAGCGGCTCTGCCGCTTTTCGGAAAAACTGCGGGTCAAGGGGGCCACGCCCC
>DBDO01000069.1 GCA_002293605.1 Desulfovibrionaceae bacterium UBA930 | reverse complement strand
CGCTCAAGGCCTATGGAGAGGTGCTGGCCGATCCCCAAAAGGCCGAAGACTTTGCCTCGATCTGGATCAGCAAAGAGGCCTCCTGCCGGGACAAGGCCTGGAAGCTGCTGGCCATGCAGGAACAATCTCTGGCCTCCTTTGCCAGCTGCGCCTGGTTTTTTGATGACATAGCCCGCATTGAGCCGAAAAACGCCATGACCTTTGTCTTGCGCACCATAGAACTTATGCGCGAAACAGGCGGCCCGGACTGCACAGGCGGGTTCGCCCGCGCACTGCGCGGCGCTAAGTCCAATCAGGAGGGCTGCGGCACGGGCGAGGATGTGTTTGCCAAAGAGGTGCTCCCCCGCCGGAACGACCCGGCAGCGCTCTGCCTGACGGTCTGGCTGCTGCTCGCCTCTGCAAAGCGCATGCCCGAGCCGGGCCGCGCAGAGCTATGGGATTGGCCGGAGGTCTCAGTGGAACTTTGCGCCCGTACCCATCTGAAAGACGGCATACAGGAGGGCGAGGCTGTCATCCGGGCCGGGCATGCAAAGAGCGGGCAGCCTTTTCTCTGGCGCGTCAAGGCTCCATCCTTCACACGCGAGCCGGGGCGCAGCTTTGTGCCCGCTGCCGAAGCCGAGATCGCGGTCTGGCCGGAAAATGGAGGAGAAGCTTTGGCCGTGAGCCGCAGGCTGGGCAATCTCTCTCAGCCCCTGAGCGACATGCTGTTTTCCCTGTGGCTTGAAAATCGGGAAAGGGCTGACGAAGCGCAATTGCAGGCCCTGGCCGGGCACGCGGCCTCTTTGCTCAGGCCCTGGCAGGAGGGGCAGCGCGAGCTTATCCGCCCGGATCTGTGGATTGGCTTTATGCCTTACATGGCCGTGGAATATATGATGAGCGAGACGCTTTCCGCCGAGCAGCGCGTGCAGCTTGAGCAGCTGTTTTCCCTGCATATGAACTCCCGAGCCAGGGAACTGGCCGGAATGCTCCTGCGCCGACAGGTGCTGCGCGCCCTGCGGGAAGCGGAACAGAACGGCAGGCGTCTGAACGATGCCCTGTTGGCCTCCTGGATCAGACGCGCTCGCTGCCTCATGCCGGACACAGACTGGTGGGAGGTGCAGAACAGCGTCTGGCGTCTTGGCCCGGAGCGCTGCCCCGCCCTGGCCGAGGCCCTGGGCTTTGCCCCGGCTCGTGGGCCGGTATAGCCGTCAGAGTGCAGAAGCCCTCTCAAGAAGCTTGTTAACAGTCTCACGATCTGCTTGACCTCTCTTCGGCGAGGCGTAAATATAGACAAGCTTTTGTGCAAACAACCGCGTTCCATATATGAAATCGATACTGGAGGGACGATAGCATGCCTTTCCCCATTCTGAGCAAAGAAGCACTTATTCCCGGTCGCACAAGTCGTCTTGTTGTCCAGGCTCCTCTGGTTGCAGCCGCTGCCCGGCCCGGCAACTTCGTCATACTGCGCGTAGGCCCGCGCGGCGAGCGCATCCCTTTGACCATTGCCGATGTCGACCCCAGGGCGGGCACGGTCACCATTGTCTATCTGGTGCTTGGCAAAACAACTGCCGTGCTGGAAAGCCTCAAGCAGGGTGACAGTATTCTTGATTTGTGCGGTCCCCTCGGCAAAGCCACCCACATTGAAAAGGGCCGCACCGTGGTCTGCATCGGCGGGGGCACGGGCATTGCCGCCATGCATCATATAGCCAAAGGCCACCATCAGGCGGGCAACCGGGTTATTTCCATTATCGGTTCGCGCAGCAAGGATTTGCTCCTGTATCACAGCGAGCTTTCCTCCTTCTGTCCTGAAGTGGAGGTCTGCACGGACGATGGGAGCTTTGGCCGTAAAGGCATTGTGACCGACCTGCTCAGGGATGTGCTCACCTCTGATATAGCGGTGCACGAAGTCGTGGCAGTGGGACCCGTGCCCATGATGGAAGCCGTGGTCAATACTGCCCGCCCCTTTGGCGTGCCCACCACGGTCAGCCTCAACTCGATCATGGTGGACGGGATCGGCATGTGCGGTGCCTGCCGGGCCACTGTCGGCGGAGAGACCAAGTTCACCTGCGTGGACGGACCGGAATTTGACGGCTATGCGGTGGACTTCAAGGAGCTGCGCCAGCGTCTGGAGGCCTTTAAGGACCAGGAAACGCTCTCGCACGGGGAATACTGCGACTGCCTTGGCGACAAGCCCGTGAAAAAAAAGCGTAAAGAAATCGCAAAGCGGGTGGAAATGCCCTGCCAGCCGCCTGCCCAGCGCATCCAGAACTTCCGAGAGGTGGCGCTCGGCTATTCGCCTGGCATGGCCCAGGAAGAAGCCCGCCGCTGTTTGCAGTGCAAAAAGCCCCAGTGCGTGTCCGGCTGTCCGGTTGAAGTGCCGATTAAAGAATTTATCAAGGCCCTGGCCGAAGGCAGACTCAAGGAATCGTACAAGATCATCAAAAAAGCCAACAGTCTGCCCGGCGTCTGCGGCCGGGTCTGCCCGCAGGAAACCCAGTGCGAAGGCCGCTGCGTGTTGAGCGCCAAGGGAGAGCCCATAGCCATCGGTCGCTTGGAACGCTTTGTGGCCGATACCTATCTTGCCTCCAACACCTGCCGTTTGCTGCTCGACAGCAGCCAGTACAAGGAGCCGGACCCGGCGGTGCAGGTTGCCTGCATTGGCTCCGGCCCGGCTTCACTCACGGCTGCTGGTTATCTTGCGGCCAAGGGCGTTTCCGTCACTGTTTTTGAAGCCCTGCACGAACTCGGCGGGGTGCTGGTGTACGGCATTCCCGAATTCCGCCTGCCCAAGCGGGAAATTGTGGGTACGGAAATAGACGTGCTGCGCCACCTTGGGGTACGCTTTCTCACCAATCGGGTGGGCGGCAAGACCTTTCAGATACAGGACCTTCTGGATCAGGGGTACAAGGCGGTGTTCATCGGTGTGGGCGCGGGCCTGCCCAGCTTTTTGAAGATAGAGGGCGAAAACCTGATCGGGGTTTTTTCAGCCAACGAATACCTTACCCGCGCCAACCTGGGCCGGGCCTACCTCTTTCCCGACTATGACACGCCGACCTTTCCCGGCAGGCACGTTACCGTGTACGGCGGCGGCAACGTGGCCATGGACGCCGCCCGCACCGCCCTGCGCATGAAGGCTGAATCCGTGACAATCGTATACCGCCGAACCATGGACGAATTGCCTGCCCGGCGCGAGGAAATAGAACACGCTGTTGAAGAGGGCGTGCGCTTTGCCATGCTCAGTGCGCCCTTGCGCTTTATCGGCGATGCAAAAGGCCGCCTGAGCGGCGTGGAAGTGCAGGGCATGGAACTTGGCGAACCCGATGCTTCCGGCCGCCGCCGCCCGGTGCCTGTTGCGGGCAAGACCTCCACCCTGGAAACCGATCTGGCCGTTATTGCCGTGGGCACAGGGGCCAACCCCGTGTTGCTGGAATCCACGCCCGGCCTGAAGCTGAATAAATGGGGCTATATCGAAGTCGATGAAAAGGGCGAAACCTCCATGCCCAACGTCTTTGCCGGCGGCGACATCGTTTCCGGCGCGGCCACGGTTATTCTGGCCATGGGGGCAGGACGGCAGGCAGCCAAGGAGATAGCCCGCAGGCTGGGTAAATGATGGGCTGAAAGCGTCTATTTTTGAGTGGGGCTCCGCCCCACACCCCGCACGGGGCCTCAGGCCCCGTGACCCCCTTTCCTGGGAAAGCAGCGCTGCGCGCCCTTTTCCCAGAAAGGCCGGGTCCAGGGACGGCCGGAGGGGCAGAGCCCCTCCAGAAAACGCTTTATAAACGGTTTCTCAATCTTAACAGCAAGAGAGTCTTTATGAGCAGTAAAACACTGCACGCGGTTACGGGCGCCTTCGGCTTTACCGGCAAGTACCTTACGCAAAGACTTTTGGACGAGGGCGAGGCGGTCGTCAATCTGACAGGCTCGCCGAAGCGTCCGGATCCCTTTAACGGTCGGGTGGCGCTGCGGCCTTTTCAGTTTCATGACGCCGCCGCAATGGCCGAAGCCTTACAGGGCGTGCGGGTGCTGTATAACACCTATTGGGTGCGCTGTAATCATACGGACTTCTCCCATGTGCGCGCGGTGCGCAACACGCTTGTGCTGTTCGAGGCAGCCAGGGCCGCCGGGGTTGAGCGTATTGTGCACGTCAGCATTACGAACGCTGACCCCGCCTCCCCCTTTGAATCCTTCAGCGCTAAAGGACAATTGGAAAAAGCCCTGCAATCCTTTGGTCTCAGCCATGCCATTGTGCGCCCGGCCGTGCTGTTCGGGCCAGAGGATATTTTGATCAATAATATCGCCTGGGCCTTGCGCCGCTTTCCCGTATTCGGCCTTTTCGGCGATGGTTCCTACCATATACAGCCGATTCATGTGGACGACATGGCGGCGCTTATGGTCGAGCAGGGCAAGCTCAGGGAAAATACCCTGATCAACGCCCTTGGTCCGGAAGATTTCAGCTACCGTGAGCTGGTCGCCATGCTTGCGGAGGTGCTCGGCAAAAAACGCCGCCTGATCGCGCTGTCTCCAAAAGTGGGCTATTTTGCGGCCACACTCATCGGCAAGCTGATCGGCGATGTGTTTGTGACCCAGGAGGAAATCACCGGGCTGATGGCCGATCTGCTGCATGTGCCCGGCGCGCCTGCAACAGGCACAACGCGGCTTTCCGATTGGGCCCGGGACAGACGAGACAGCCTTGGCCGTATCTACCACAGCGAACTGGACCGGCGCAGGGATAGCAGCCGCCCCTATTCTGCATGAGCGGCAATAAGGCTCCTGAAGAAGGCAAGCTCCTGCTCTGGCTTATATGCTGGCATACGTGCCGATGGAAGAAAGCATCCACATTGTGGCTGTTCTTCACGCATTACAGCAATGGCCTCTTGAATGAATCTCTCTTTGCTTTACAGAGATTGACGAGATTTAGTCTCCTAACCTGCTTTGGACGTTGCCAGCATATAAATCTCATGCGGGTCGAGGATGAGAATGACACTGCCGTCACCCATGATGGTGGCCCCGGAAATCCCCTTGATATCTCCAAGATAGGCCCCCAGGGGCTTGATCACGATTTCCTGCCGTTCAAGCAGCCTGTCCACCACGAGGCCGAGGCGGCGGTCGTTATCCTGAATCACCACGACATTGAGAATTTCCGTGGCGTCCATGTTGTTGTTCAGGCCGAGGAATTCTCCCAGGCTGACAAGGCCCAGCACTTCGCCGCGCAGGGTGACCGCCTTGCGGCCTTTTACGTCCGTGAGGCGGTGGGCCTCGATCTTGGTGGTTTCCGAGACCGCGTCCAGGGGGATGGCGTACATTTCATCCGCCACATTGACCATAAGGGCGTCAATGATGGCCAGGGTCAGGGGCAGCGACAGGGTAAACTTGGTGCCTTTGCCCACCTCGGACGCGATGTTGATGCTGCCCTTGAGGTTCTTGATGTTGGTCCGCACGACATCCATGCCCACGCCCCGGCCG
>DBDO01000102.1 GCA_002293605.1 Desulfovibrionaceae bacterium UBA930 | reverse complement strand
CAGGGCCGGGAGCGTGAGCAGCGGGTCCACAATGAAAATCGCGGGCAGGGCCACGCGCATGGGGGAAAAAGGCAGCAGCGCCATAGTGCCGAAGCTGGTCATGCAGTCAAGGTAGACATGCATGCCAAGGGCGAGAAGCGCGGCCAGGCAGAGAGAGCCGAAGCCAAAGCCCCCCATGCCGGAAGGCCCCGCGAAAAAAACGGCTTCGCTCCCTTGTCGGCTTGCAGGCTCTCCAGGCGGCAGGGGCACTTGTTTCGCCTTGCGGCCGTGAAGCAGGATGAAAAAAGGGCAGACAAGGGCCAGCATGAGCAGGGGCTGCCAGAAAAGGGCATGGGTAATGCCCCGATGCACGACAAGCAGGGCTTCCACGCTGCTGCCGAAAAAGATATCAATATCCGGCAGTTCACCGGCGGCAATGCCAAAGGCGACAACAGCAGCCCGTTTGGGCGTTTTGGCAAAGGCCAAGGGCGCGAGCGCGCCTGCGGCAAGATGCGTAAGAGAGTCCATGAAGCGGGCTTTCCCTTTGCGCCTTGATCGGGTAAGAGAGAACGGGCGGCAGGGCAAAGGCTTTTTCGCCCCTATGCAAGGCACTGTTGAAAATCCTTGGTCTACCCATGCACTCATTTGAAAACTACAGGAAGGTCAATTCATGCGCAAGCCCTCTATAGGCATCACCCCGGAAGGAGCGCCGTCCATCGGACTGTGCGCGCTGTGTACCCTGGTTTTCGCCCTGCTTGGCTGCTCCGTGCTCGCAGTGCTGTTCCTGATGTTAAGCTTTTTCTGCTGCAACTTTTTTCGCGATCCCGAGCGGGTTGTGCCCCAGGGCGCAGATCTCGCCGTCAGCCCGGCGGACGGCAAAGTCATCAAAATCGCCGCCATGCCCGACCCCTTCACAGGCAAGCCCAGGCCCTGCATCTGCGTGTTCATGAATGTGTTCAACGTGCACGTCAACCGCAGCCCGGTTGCAGGCCGCGTCACGGATATCGCCTATCACGCGGGCAAGTTCATTAACGCCTCCCTGGATAAGGCCTCGTCCGACAACGAGCGCTGCGCCTACCAGCTTGAAGATGCAAAAGGCGGGCAATGGGTCATGGTGCAAATAGCCGGTCTTGTGGCCCGGCGCATCGTCTGCCGCGTGGATATCGGCGATGAGCTCGCCAGGGGCGAACGCTTCGGCATGATCAAGTTCGGCTCCCGCGTGGACCTCTACCTGCCGGACGGCTATGAGCCCAAGGTCAGCATCGGGCAGAAAGTGCTCGCAGGCCAGACTGTTCTGGCCGCAGCTACAAAAGATAATTAGCGATAGCACTTGGGGGACTCCGTCCCCCAAGCCCCCTGGCAGGGGATTGAATCCCCTGCACCCCCATTGCTGTTTTGTTCGCGCAAGGCGCGAACAAAACAGAGGTGAAGGGGCCTGGGGGGAATCATTCCCCCCAGGCGGGGTTTGGGGCGGCAGCCCCAATGTAGAGAGGAGAGCGCCATGCAGCACCACCACCCAACGCCCAGACATAAGAGCGTATACATACTGCCCAATCTTTTCACCACGGCCAGCCTGTTCGCCGGTTTTCTGGGCATGTTGAACGCCGCCAAGGGAACGCCGGAAGGTTTTGAATTTTGCGCCCTGGCCGTTCTTTTTTCCGCGCTTATGGACGCCCTGGACGGCAAGGTGGCCCGTCTGACCAACACGGCCAGCGAATTTGGCGTGCAGTACGACTCTTTGGCCGATCTGGCGGCCTTTGGCGTGGCCCCGGCCTTTATGATGCATCAGTATGCCCTTTTTGTGTTCGGCACCTGGGGCGTTGCCGTGGCCTTTCTCTTCACCGTGTGCGGGGCCTTGCGTCTGGCCCGCTTCAATGTCACCTCATCCACGGCCAACAAGCGCTTTTTCACCGGCCTGCCCATTCCGGCAGCGGGCTGCACCCTGGCCTGCATTGTGCTGATTGCCCCCTCCCTACCCTTTTTCCTCCAGAACGTCCTTGCCCCTGTCGCGCTTTTCTGCACGGCGGCCATAGCCTTTCTCATGGTCAGCCGCATCCGCTACGCTTCGTTCAAAGAGTTCGGGGCTTTCAAGGCCCACCCCTTTCGCAGCATGGTCTTTGTTATCGCCCTTTTTGCCCTGGTGGTGGCCAACCCCAAGGAATTCGGCTCCCTGCTCCTTTTCGGCTACATTATCTCCGGCCTGATCTATACCTTTGCGGTACTGCCCCGCATGGCCCGCTCGGCCAACCGCCCGCACGCGCATTCGGCCCAGGGGCAAGATGAGGCCCTGTAGTCTTCTGTAAGGCGTAAGCTTACAGCATAGCAGGTGCCGGGCCTTTGCATCGCAACGTATACGGGATACAAAGGATATCCGCATTTATGATATTGAAAAGGCAGAGCGTTCAGGAGAGTTTGAAGTAATTACTTCCCGTATCCGCCAAAATGTAAACGTAACCCACGCATAGTTGGGGTTGATGGTGCGGGCGGCTCGGTTCCGGCGCGTGAACGCCGGGCCAGGCCGATCACAAAGAGCGAAGCA
>DBDO01000100.1:1580-9383 GCA_002293605.1 Desulfovibrionaceae bacterium UBA930 | reverse complement strand
CTTTTCAGCGGCGGCTCCATGCGTCTTGGCGGCGCATGGCCCGCCTCCATGCCCGAGGCGGCCGAGGCGGAAGAGCTCCTGCGCTGGGGCGGCGGCAGCATCATCAAGGACGATGAGGGCATAGAGGTCCGCGCAGGAGAGGCACCTTTCAGCCTGCCCCTGCAAATGGGCGCGCTTTCCTCCGAAGCGCTCGGCCCGCTCTACCTTGCGCTCACCATCAGGCAGTTCCTGTTGCCTTGCTCCGAAAACAGCCCCCCTGCCCTGCAAAAGGCCCCTTTAGTCTTTCCCGATCTTCCCCAGGACCGCGAATTGG
Source organism: Desulfovibrionaceae bacterium UBA930 (assembly GCA_002293605.1). Lineage (GTDB taxonomy): Bacteria > Desulfobacterota > Desulfovibrionia > Desulfovibrionales > Desulfovibrionaceae > Frigididesulfovibrio. The sequence goes on along the minus strand of DBDO01000100.1, from coordinate 9,070 downwards.
CGCAGGAGTTCTGCGCCCGGCTGGGTCTGGACTGGAACGAAGGCCTTCTCAGCCAGAGCGCAGCCTCTTCTCTTCGCCTCCCGGCCTGGAGCAGTCCGGACGCCCGCTGGGGCCTGGCCTACGCCTTGTGCTCCTTTGTAAAGCCCGGCCTGGAACTTGCCAACCCCGACAAGCTCACCGAAGCCCTGCCCTTTTTCTGGAGCGTATTCAACAGCCTCCCGAACCCTGCGGATCCCGCCCGGCAGGAGCTTCCGTCCCCTCAAAAAGAGGCGGAGAACGCAGCTGGCAAAAGCACGCGGCGGCGCATTCTCACGGACTCCTCCCCGGAAGGGCGCGGCAATGAGTGAGCCCCTGCCCGATGCGTCATCCGCTGCCTTGCCTGAGGCACCGGATGACGCACTGCCCGAAAGCCTGCCCGAACTGGAAGCGCGCCTGAGCGAGCTTGAGGCGCATATAGCGGTCTGCCAAAAGCATATCCGCCTTCTTATGGCCGAGGAAGACCCGGCAGCGGGCATTTTCCGGGCCGCGCCCCTGCATGCGGCCAAGCAGCGGCACATGCAGCTGCGTTATGTAAGAGATTTGTGCGCGGCCCGGTTGAAACGGGCAGCGCACGGTGAAAGTGCTTTATAAGGAGATACAACCCTTTTACCCCAAGCCGAGTATGGACCAAACACAGACCGAGCCTCTCCGGCCCACAAGCGATGGCGCTGCACAAAGCGGGGCCCCTTGGCTGCGCTTTTATGACAGCGGCGTACCGCACTCCATAGACTATCCCGAAGCCCCGCTCTACGTCTGGCTGGACGAAGCGGCGGACAAATTCCCGAATAATATTGCCTGCACCTGCGGCAATAGCTCCATCAGCTACGAGCGGTTGCGCCGTGATGCGGAAATATGCGCGGCCAATCTGCGCGCGCACGGCGTAAAGCCCGGCGACAGGGTCGGCATCATGCTGCCCAACCTGCCCGAGACCCTTATCGCCTTCTGGGGCGTGCTCAAGGCCGGGGGCGTGGTGACCATGTTCAACCCCCTGTACATGGAAAAGGAAATCACCCACCAGGTGCTTGACGCCGGTCTCAAGCACATGATCAGCTATGAAGCCTGCTGGCCCAAGTTCGCCAAAATGCGCGAACTCCTAGGCATTGAACGCTACTATATCATTCCGGCGGAAAAAGCGCCCCGCTTTCCGCTCAATATAGTGAAATATTTCACCGAAAACAGGAAAAAGTCCAACCCGCCCCTGCCCTACGACAACAGCCAGCTCTTCCCCTTTGCCGCACTGCTCAAAGGCCGGGAGCGTTTGAGCCACCCTGTGGAGCGGCCAAAGGAAACCCTGGCCCTGCTGCAATACACGGGCGGAACCACCGGCCTGTCCAAGGGGGCCATGCTCACGCATTACAACGTAACCTCCAACATCAAACAGATGGGGGAATACATAGGCTTTCTGCGCGAGCACGGGCAGCAGACCTTTATGGCCGTGCTGCCCTTTTTCCATGTTTACGGCCTGAACACCTGCCTGGTGCTGCCCACCTTTTTCCACTCCAGGGTGGTGCCCGTGGCCCGCTTTGTGCCGCTGGAACTTTTGGCGGACTTGCAAAAATACCAGGCTACGGTCCTGCCGGGCGCTCCGGCCATGTATATCGCCCTGCTCCAGCAAAAAAACAAGGCCAAGGTTTCCCTGCGCGATCTCAAGGTCTGCATTTCCGGCTCCGCGCCCATGCCTGTGGAGATGCTGCATCAGTTCGAGACTGCGTTCAGCACCCGAATTATGGAAGGCTACGGCCTGTCCGAGGCCTCTCCCATCACCCACATGACGCCCGCGCTCGGCCTGCGCAAGCCCGGCTGCATCGGTCTGCCCCTGCCGGATACCGATGCCCGGATTGTGGACATGGAACTTGGCACCCTGCCGCTTGAACCCGGCAAGGTGGGCGAGCTTATCGTGCGTGGCCCCCAGGTAATGAGCGGCTACTGGAACAAGCCTGACGAAACAGCGAGCACCCTGCGCAACGGCTGGCTCTATACCGGAGATATAGCCAGCATGGACGAGGACGGCTTTTTCCGTATCGTGGACAGAAAAAAAGATATGGTCATCGTTGCCGGATATAATGTTTCCCCTCGCGAGATAGATGAGGTACTATACGAACACCCGAAAGTACGCGAAGCCGTGAGCGTGGGCGTATCCCACCCCTCCCGGGGGGAGACGATCAAGGCCTATATTGTGCTCAAGGAGGGGGAGAGCTGCGAACCGGCAGAAATCATCGCCTGGTGCCGGGAGCGTCTGGCCAAGTATAAGGTTCCGCGCGCGGTTGAATTCCGCGATGAGTTGCCCAAGACCCTGGTGGGCAAAATACTGCGCCGCGTGCTCAGGGCCGAGGAAGAGGCCAAGACGAAAAATTTGCATGAAAGCCATGACGAAAGGACGGACTTGTGATAGCGTCCGTCTGAGGAGCGCGTTCTGCGGCTTGTGATGCCCATAGTGCCGCCCGCAATGCCGGAGCAAGCGCCTGGGTCAGACCCTATTGCTCTTTTTAGGGCCTGAACCTGCAATGGAGGTTCCTGAACATGTTGCCGCCCGATATGCCGCTGCTGGATAGCGCCTTGCGCAAAGTCCTGATCGTTGATCCCATTGATCCGGACAGCGGCCCCCGCTTCCCCTGCCGCCCGCTGACTGCACGCGGTCAGGAGGGACATACCATGTTCGGCGTGTTCACCGGGCAGATCGGCCTTTCCGGCGTGCCCGAATTCACAGCAGCCCTGCGCGATCTGGCCTCATCGGAGCACCGCTCCAAAATCATTCTCGATTTTTCCCGGCTCTCGCTCACCAGAAGCGCCACAGGCGCGCTGGTGGACTTTGCCGCCGCCATGCACGGGAGGAACAAGCGCTTGTATTTATATAAAACATCCAGCCAGATACGTGGGGTGCTCAAAGAATTGAAACTTAGCTCCTTTTTCTCCTTTCTGGAGACAGAGGATGATATCATCGCCGCGCTCGTGGCCTGAGGCTGTTGGTAGCTTATGTATTACCTGCACCACTACTTCGACCCCGACTTCACCCCCAACAAGCTGACGCCCGAAGAAGGACAGGAAGGGAGCGTGGCCCCCCGCTTTCTCGGCTACGTGCAAAACGTTGTGGCCGGGCAGGTGCTAGCGGAAATCATCGATCTTGACCTTGCCCCCAACCTCAAGCGCGATCCGCGCTTTCTCTACCCCACAAAGCATCTGCCCATAGGGCCGAACTGCGCCCCGCACAGGGAAAATCCGGACAAAATCGTGGCTGCGGCCAACGGTTACGTTTTTTACCACAACGGGCTGATCAATGTGAAAAAGCTGCTCAATGTGCGCAGCAACGTGAGTTTTCACACCGGCAACATCTTTTTTGTCGGCGATCTGGCCGTGCATGGCGATTTGCAGACCGGATTCTCCGTGCAGGCCGGAAACGTTCTGGTCAAAGGCCATATTGAAAGCGCCAAGGTCAAGGGCGCGGGCGATGTGGTCTGTCTTTCCGGCGTCAAGGGGGACAACACCAGCGTAGTCAGTGAAAGCCCGGATAAAAGCCTTGATTTCGATGACCTGCATGTGCCCAGCACCCTGATCGAGGCGGGCGGCAACATCCGTATCCCCTTTTGCGAACATGTGCAGTTGCGCGCCAAGGGCAACATCATCATAGACGGCTCCTGCCTGCACAGCACCCTCTATGTGCAGGGCAACCTGGTGGTCAAGGGCCGTTTGCAGGGCGGCGCGGTCTACGCCAACGGGCTGGTGTATGTGGAAGGCCAACTCGGCGGCGACTATACCGTGCCAACAAAGATTATGATGGGCTACAACCCCTTTGGCTTTTTAATGCTGCAAAAACTTGAGAACCAGATCGTCTATCTCAAGGACAAGCTGACGTTTTTTGAAAACATGGCCAGCCGCAACCATGTCATGCAGCAGGAATACCTCCCGCGTATTGAGCTTATGAACGCCAAACTCACCATTGCCATGGACAAACGCCGCGAACTCTGGCGCGAATTCGCCGTTGACGAGGAACATGCGCCCAAGTGCCGCATTGTGGTCCCCGGCAAGGTCATGCCCGGCTGCGAAATAGGTATAGCCAGAGCCTACCATAAAACCGATCACATGGACTCAAACCTTACCTTTCTGCTTGCGGACGACGAAATCCTCGTGCATCCCAACAGGAAGAGCGGCCATGCCTGAGCAGACCCCTGACGATGGGGCCGAAGGCCTGTACGAAAACGGACGGCTTAGGGATATTGCCGTGTGTCGTTCCGGTCGTGCCATGCGCATGCTCGGCCCGGCCGGGGCGGAGCGGGAGATAAGGCTTCTCCCGGCCCCCGAAGATTTTCCCGGCCCGTATGCCAGTCGGCAAACAGTTCTGCCCGTGCTGATCGGCTCGGGTACCGGCCCGGCCCTGGCGGAACTCGTAAGCCGCCTTCGAGAGGCCTACGGGCCTGATTTTCTTCTGGCTGTTGTGGATAAAGAAAAGGACATCCTGGCGGTGAGCGGCCTGCGTGAGACCTGTGCCGACTGTCCGGGTCTTTTCTGGATAGACGAAAACAAAACCGATGAGGCCATCAAGGCCCTGACGCGCTGGCAGACCATGCACGGCGGGCGCTCTTTCCTGCCTTTGCCCAATCCCCTCTATCTTCGCCTGGATCGTGCCTACTACAGCAGCCTTGCAAAGGCCTGCGAATCCAGCCGTCAGGCGGGCTTCTGGGAACGGGCGCGCTACGCCAAATTCAAAGACTCTGAAACGCGCATTCTTCTACTGACCAGCAAGTATTTTCTGATAGGAGAAATCAGCGCCGCCTGCGAGCGCATGGGCCTGCCCTATCGGCTGCTGCAACTGCCAGAAGAAGAGGTGGGATGCAGCGAATTCATTGAAGCCATGCTCTCCGCCGTTTTACAGTTTCGGCCTGATTTCGTCTTTACCATCAACCATCTCGGCTTTGACCGCGAAGGCGTGCTCACGGAGCTTCTGGAAAAACTGCGCCTGCCCATAGCCTCCTGGTTTGTGGACAACCCCCACCTGATTCTCAGCTGCTACGCCCGCCTGGTCAGCCCCTGGACGGCGCTTTTTACCTGGGACGCGGACAATCTCGAGTCTCTGCGCGCAATGGGCTTTGAGCATGTGGACTATCTGCCCCTCGGCACCGATACCGTCCGTTTTCACCCCCCTGCGGGAAAAGCCCGCTTTGCCGGGCTGCCCGAAAGCTGGAACGAGAATATCGCCTTTGTGGGCAATTCCATGCTGGAAAAGGTGGCCCAAAGCGCAAAGCGCCACCCCCTGCCGCCCGAGCTGACAGACGATTTCAGGCTTGTGGCCGCGGGCTTTGCCGATGACGATGAACGTTCGGTCAGAGAATATCTGCGCGCGAACTATCCAGAAAAACTGCGAGCCTTTGACGAACTACCCTCCACAGAGGCCCGACTGGGCTACACCACCATGCTCACCTGGGAAGCCACGCTCCAGTACCGGCTCTCCTGCGTGCAGGGCATCATGCCCCTTGCCCCGCTCCTTATAGGGGATACAGGCTGGAAAGACCTGCTTCGGGGCGATTCCCGCCCCTGGCATTACCATGCCGAACTCAACTACTATTCGGATCTGCCCCGGCTGTACCCCTGCGCGGCAATCAATTTCAACTGCACCAGCAAGCAGATGAAGGGCGCGGTCAATCAACGGGTGTTCGATGTGCCCGCGACCGCCTCCTTTCTGCTCACGGATTACCGCGAACAGATGGAGCGCTTGTTCGAGCCGGGCCGGGAAATCATCTGCTACCGCTCCCCGGAAGAAGCCGAAGCCCTGGCCCGCGAATACCTAGACAGACCAAAGGAGCGCCGCGCCGTGGCCCTGGCCGCGCGCAAACGCGTTCTGGCGGAGCATAGCTACGAACACCGACTGCGCAGCCTGATAACCCGCATGCGGGAGATATATGGATGAACCGCGCTCCCATCCTGCTTCTGCAAATGCAGCGCATGGGGGATCTGGTCCTCTCCTTTCCCCTACTGGCGAAACTCGGAGAAGCCTACCCGGACAGCCCGCTCTGGGTCATCGGCGAGGAGCGCTTTTTCAAACCCCTGCTGCCTCTTTCCCCCAGGGCCACCTATTTCAGCTATGCCAATGCTCCGGATATGCGCGCGCATTCCTTCACAGCCGTCATCAATCTCAGTTTTCGTCCGGAAGCTGCGGCCTTGGCCGGGCAAAGCAAAACAGAGGCGCGTATCGGCCCCTGGAGCGACACAGAGGGGCGGCTCTTCATCAACGGGAACTGGCAGTTATACCGCGCCTCGCTCACCCACAACAACCGCTATAACCGCTACCACTGGGCTGATCTCAACTGCCTGGACGCACTCCCCCCGGACCTGGCCCTTTGCGGCGAACGGCGCTTGCCGCGCCCCCTGTTCCTCCCCGATGCGGGGCAAAGCCGCCGTATCGGTCTCTTTCTCGGTGCCAGTGAAAGGGAGAAGCACCCGGACCCGCCCTTCTGGGCCGCTCTTGCCAAACTTTTGCTCAAAAAGGGATACAAGCCCGTACTGCTCGGGGGAGAGGCGGAAAATGCCCTGGCCCAAGCCACAGCCGAACAGCTCGGCGCGCCCCATCTCAATCTTGCCGGGCGCTTCAGCATAGCCGCCCTGGCCCGTTTTATCGAAGAACTGGATCTTTTGATCACGCCGGATACCGGCCCCATGCACATTGCCTCGGGCCTTGGCACGCCGGTGCTCAACCTTTCCATGGGACCGGTTAACCCCTGGGAAACCGGCCCTTCCGCTCCGGGGCACCACATTCTGCGCCCGACCCTGAACTGTGCCGGATGCTGGCGCTGCACTAAGCAACAAGCCCTGTGCCGCGATGCCTTTTCTCATGCCAAGATCGCTTCAGTTATTGATGCGCTGTTCGCTCCGGAAAATCCGGCCCTGCGCTCTTCCATGCAGCGGCGCACGCACGGTCTGGAACTGTTGCGCAGCGCCAGGGACGGGTACGGCCTCTACCGCCTGGATGCTGCGCTTGCGCCAAAAAACAATCAAGCTCCCCAGGCCCGCGAAGCCCTTTCCCGCTTCTGGCAGGCCTGGTTCGGCGCGCTCTTCGGCTTGCTTCCGGTCACAGAACGCACGCTGGCCTGGAAAGCGCTGCAAAGCCTCCATCCTGAAAGGGCCGAAGAGCTCACAGCCGCAGCCGCAACCCTGGCCCTGAAGCTTGCCAGGAACTTTCGCAGCAATCCACAGGCCGTCCTTTCCTCCCCGCAGTTCTGGCAGGAGGCAAAACCCCTGCTACACCCCTTGAGCGGCTATATCCAGATGTACGTGCAAAACGAGCGGGGCTCGCGCAAGGCCTTTGCGCATGCGCTGTCTTTGGCGGAAGAAGCGGCGGGGCTGTAATTTGAGGCTTCGCCCCAAGAGCTGCCAGAGGGCTCTGCCCTCTGGACTCCCGCACGGGGCCTGAGGCCCCGTGACCCCCATTTTTACTTTGTTTGCGTAAAGCGCAAATGAGGGGG
>DBDO01000100.1:0-1560 GCA_002293605.1 Desulfovibrionaceae bacterium UBA930 | reverse complement strand
CTGAACTTAGCGCCAGCCGCCGCCAAGCGCCTTGTATAGCTGTATGGCGTTGGTTTCGCGCAGGAGCTTGGTGGATATATAGCTCTGCTGGGCGCTGTACAGGGAGCGCTGGGCATCGAGCAGGTTCAGGTAGCTGTCCACGCCCACGTCATAGCGGGCCGAGGCCAGGGTAAAGGCCGTGCTGGTGGATTTGAGCAGCGCGCTTTCCGCATCCATCTGCTCGCCGATATTGGCGCGCTGCACCAGGCAGTCCATGACTTCCCGGAACGCGCCCTGAATGGTGCGTTCGTATGTGGCCACGGCGATCTTCTTTTCCGCTTCGGAAACGTCAAGCAGGGCGATATTTCTGCCGGTATCGAAAATGGGCAGGGAAAGCTGGGGCAGAAAGCTCCAGAACTCCGCGCCGCCCTTGAACAGCCGGGCCGTATCAGAACTCATGGTGCCAAAGGCCCCGGTCAGGGCTATGGTCGGGAAGAAATTGGCCCTGGCCGCGCCGATATTGGCGTTGGCCCCCTTAAGCCTGTGCTCTGCCGCCTGGATATCGGGACGGCGCTCCAGCAGCGAAGAGGGCAGGCCTTCCGGAATATCGGCCAGCATGTTCAGCTTGGAAAGCTTGCGCACGTTCGGCAAATCAGCGGGCAAAGGCGCGCCTATCAGCAGGGCCAGGGCGTTTTCCGCCCGCCCCACGCTGGTTTCGTAGCGCGCCACATTGGAGCGCGCTTCTTCCATGATGCTCTGGGCCTGACTGACTTCAAGCTGCGAGGCCACGCCGGAATTGAACTTGTTGCGCACCAGATCATACTGGCCCTTGCGGTTTTTATAGGTCGCCCGGGTAATATCCAAAAGCTCCCTGTCCGCAACGCATTGCAGATACATGCCCGCCACCTCGGCCACCAGACTGATCTGGGCGGCCCGGGCATCGTCTTCAACCGCGTAGTAACTTTCCAAAGCCTGTTCGGTAAGGCTGCGAATACGGCCAAAGAGATCCAGCTCAAAGGCGCTGAAGCCGAGAGAGGCCGTATACTGGCGCACAATGCCCCGCTCCCGTGTGGCCGTAAATTCAGCCGGAGTGTTCCTGGCGCTGTATTCGCCGGAAGCCCCGATAGTGGGCAGCACCTCGGCGCGCTGAATCCTGTACTGGCCGCGCACCTTTTCAATGTTCAGCATGGCAAGGCGAAGGTCTCGGTTGTTGGCCAGGGCCGTCTCTATCAATCGCCGCAATCCGGGATCAGTGAAAAAGTCCTGCCAGCCAAGCTCCTGCCCCCCCTGCCCATAGAGCCCCTCGCCCTTGTGATAGGCCACGGGAACCGGCAGGCCGGGCCGTTCGTATTTGGGGGCCATGGTGCAGGCCGAAAGCACGCACAGCGCGCACAGGGGCAGCAGCATTCTCAGGCGGATGGTGGTAGAAGCGGTGTGGAACATGCTTTCTCCAGAAAGGAACATCGTGTTTTTTGTGGGGCTCCGCCCCACACCCCGCAAGGGGACCAGTCCCCTTGACCCCCCATTTTTACTTTTTTGCGCTAAACGCAAGCAAAGTGAGGGGGTCTGGGGGAAATCATT
>DBDO01000099.1:11177-11358 GCA_002293605.1 Desulfovibrionaceae bacterium UBA930 | reverse complement strand
CCGGGGAGATAGCGGCACACGGCATCAAGCACCGGCTGCACCCCCATGTTGCGAAGGGCCGAAGCGGCAAAGACCGGAACGAAGCGCCGCGCCAGCGTACCCTTGCGCAAGGCCGCGTCAAGCAGCGCTACGTCCGGCTCTTCACCGGCAAGGCAGACCTGCAAAAGCGCATCGTCTTCCC
>DBDO01000099.1:0-11093 GCA_002293605.1 Desulfovibrionaceae bacterium UBA930 | reverse complement strand
ACCAGATCCAGCACAGCTTCAAAGTCTTCGCCCTGGCCAAGCGGAATGGTCACGGCCAGGGGCCTGGCCCCAAGGCGCTCGCGCATGGCCTCAAGCACGGCTGAAAAGGACGCGCCGGGCCGGTCCATCTTGTTCACCACCGCCAGCCGGGGNNCCACACGGTTTCCGACTGCGGCTCCACACCGCCGACAGCGCAAAAAATGCCTATGGCCGCATCCAGCACGCGCAGACAGCGCTCCACCTCAACCGTAAAGTCCACATGACCTGGGGTATCCACCAGGTTGAGAACATGCCCCTGCCACAGGCAGGAGATGCAGGCCGAGGCGATGGTTATGCCCCTTTCCTGCTCCTCGGGCAGAAAATCCATGGTGGCCGCGCCCTCATGCACTTCTCCCATGCGGTGAATGGTGTCGGAATAAAAAAGGATGCGCTCGGAAAAGGTCGTTTTTCCCGCATCGATATGGGCGATGATGCCTATATTACGTATAGCGGAGGGCTTCATAGGCGGCCTGGGTAGGGTATGAGGCGTCAGGGCAGGGAAAAAATCCGCATGCGCCGGGTGCGGAACCAATCCGGCCCAAGCTCGGGCCAGAGCCAGACATCTTCATGCGAGGCGTCCAGACGCAAAGGCAGGCCTTTCCCCGTATCTTCACAGCCATGCCCACCCGCAGTTGCGCTGCCTTCTTCCATGAAGCGCTGTTCCACGGGCGCATCAAGCCTCTCGCTGAAATACAAAAAGGGCCGGACCAGGGAGCGACAGGGCAGGCCGGAGCGGTGCGCATGCAAAATAAGCGGCTCCCCAAAGCCCGGCTCGCCCAAAAGCAAAACCCTGCCCTCGCTTGCAGGCAAGAGGCGCGCAAGCGCGAACACTTCGGCTTCGGAAGCGGCAAAGGCCCGCTCCACACCGGCAAGTTCCAGGGCCCCCAGCAGGGCCGCCGGAATATCCGGCGCAAAAGCCTCCTCTTCTTTCACGCGCACAAAGCATGGCAGAATTTCGGGAACCCCGGCCAGCAGGGCGGGCATAAGCGTAGCCAGCAGGGCAGCCGGAGAGCAGAACTTGGCCTTGCAGACCAAAAGCGCATAGCGTGCCGGGGCCTCATCCTCCTCAAGGCCGAAGCCCTGGCGAAAGGAGCGGGCTGCACGCCCCTGCACGGGGCGCTCTCCCCACACGGCATACAGGCGGGCAATGCATTTTTTCAAAACACCCCGCTCTTCTCCGCTCAAGGATTCATAAGCCTCAGCCATCAGACTGTCGGCAATGCGGTGGGCCTCAAGCCATGCGTGATACGCTGGGATGCCGGACTTAGTCATCCTCGTCTTTCTTTTCCAGTTGCGGAATGTCGCGCCCGGAATCCTGAAGCCGATCGAGAAATTTCTGACGGCAGTCGTAGCTGCAAAAATAGTGCACGGCCTGTCCATCGCGCACCTTGATGCTGGAATCCTTTTCCACATAGCTGCCACAGACCGGGTCCTTGACCATTTCTCCGGAGGCTATCTTGCGCTCCTTGGCCTTGGCCTCCTTTTTGTCGCTGCGGCCCCGATCTCCCATGAAAAGTTTGTACAGAACAAAGAGGGCACCCGCCACAAGCAACAATTTCCAAATCATGCGCAAGTCTCCTTATACCGGCCTCGGCACATGCCGCCCTGAGGCGAGAAGGCCGTTCATCCATCTTGAAAAATGATATCATCCTTAAGCGTATAACAAAGACCCTGCAAGGCCTTACGCACCGTCAGCCCCCCCAGAATCCGCAGATCGGGCGCAATGTCCGCCAGGGGCAGCAGAACAAAAGCGCGCTGAAGCATGCGCGGATGCGGCAAGGTAAGCTGCGGCATAGTCATACGCGTATTGCCGAATAACAGCAAATCCAAATCTATGACCCTGGGGCCGAAGCGCACGCTCCCGCGCCGTTCGCGCCCAAGCGCCGTTTCCAGGGCAAGCAGGGCCGCAAGCAGACGCTCCGGCGTCAGGCCTGCTTCGCAGAGCAGTTCGCCCGCCTGATTGAAGAAAAAAGGCTGCTCACGAAAGCCCTGCGGCTCACTGCGGTAGACGGGCGAAAAACGCGCGCTCACAATGCCGGGCAGGGCCTGCAAGGCCGTGCGGGCGGCGGCAAGATTGCTCGCGGCATCGCCCATATTCGAGCCCAGTCCCACATAGGCGGTCAAAAGGGCCGCTTGCTGCGGCCCTTGCAAAGCGCTCGTTGTAATGGCTATTCCTCGCCCGCAGCCAGAGTGCAGATTGCCTCCGCCCATTTCACGTATTTCAGGGCGGCGAGATCCGCAACCGTTTTCACGTTAAAGGCCTCTTTCAGCAGTTTGGCGTCATTCTCGCTGACGCCGGAAAGGGCGTCCACAGGGGCCTTTGCAAGTTCCTTGAAAGACATTTTTTCATAGGCCTTGTCCACAAATTTGTTGACATTCATCGGACTCCTCCTTGCATGCTGTGTTGGCGCTTCCGTACAGTCTACGCACCTTTTTTGCCAAAAACAAGATCGGGCTTGCAGGATTTGCCGCTCTCGCCTCGGGGATGCGGCCCAGGTTAGACAAGGATAGGCATAAGGTGTTAGGGCTTATGCCATGCTTCTGAGTAAGCCAAAACGTACCCTCTAACTCCGCCGCCGCATGAAGCAACGCAAAAGCCCTTCTCCGGGAACGCAAAAGTCCGCCCCGGCCCACCCCAAAGCGCAGCAGCAGGAGCAGTACCCGCCACACCCCCTGACAGACCGCTACCTGGAATACCTGCTGGTCCAAAAGGGTCTGGCGCAGAACACCCTGCTGGCCTACAGCGCGGATATCAACGACTTCACGGCCTTCCTGGCGGAACGTCTGGGGGGCGCTCCCGGCGAAGCCTCCCTTTCGCCACAGGCCATGCTTGAAGCAGTAAACGAACAGATACTGTTTTTATATATCGTGCATATCCGGCGCAAGGGGCTTGGCGGGCGCAGCCTGGCCCGGCATCTTTCCGCCCTGCGCGGATTTTTCGCCTTTGCCCGTGAGGAGGGGGAACTGCGGGAAGACCCGGCCCGCTTTCTGGAAAACCCCAAGCTTACGCGCTCCCTGCCCGAAGTGCTCAACCGGGAAGAAATGAACGCCCTGCTCGCGGCCCCGGACCTTGGCGGCAAACTCGGTTTTCGCGACCGCACCATGCTTGAACTGCTCTACGCTTCGGGACTTCGCGTATCCGAGCTGTGCAGCCTGCGAGCCCTTGATTTTGACCCCCAGACCAATCTGCTGCGCGTCTTCGGCAAGGGCTCCAAGGAGCGGCTGACGCCAGTGCACGCCGCGGCCGCCGCCTTTTTGCTCGACTATATCCGGCACTGGCGGCCTCTGTTCAACCCCAAAGAGCCGGAACTCTTCCTTAACCGCTCCGGCAGACGCCTTTCCAGAGTCGGAGTATGGAAACTGGTGCAACGCTATGCGTTGAGCGCGGGCATTATGGTGGAGATTTCCCCGCACACCTTTCGCCACTCCTTTGCCACCCACCTGCTGGAAGGCGGCGCGGACCTGCGTTCCGTGCAGATGCTGCTCGGCCATGCCGATATCACCGCCACGGAAATCTACACCCATGTTCAGCAGGAACGCGCCCAGAGCGTGCACAGGCAGTTTCACCCGCGTTCGTCAGGGAAGACAAAGCCCCCGAAATAGTCTATAGCTCACCCATGGCAGCGCTTCTTCGCCCCCGGGCCGTAATCACCGGCCACGCCAACGCAGATTTCGATGCTCTGGCCGCTATGGTCGCGGCGGGAAAGCTCTATCCTGATGCCATACTGGTCGCCCCCACCCTGCTGGAGAGAAAAGACTCCCACCTTTTTTCCGACAGCATCGCCTACCTTTTTAACTTGGTACAGCCCAAAGAGTGCGATTTTTCCGGCGTTGAGTTGCTGGTTGTGGTGGACACGCACCAGCAGGAGCGCATTGAGCATGTGCTCCCGGTTCTGAGCAACCCCGGCCTGAAAATTCACGTTTATGACCACCACCCGGATTCGGAGAACGATCTGCCGGCGGATCTCCGCGAAGTACGACCCTGGGGTTCTTCCACCGCCATACTCACGCATATCATCAAGGAGCGCGGCATCGCCTTAAGCGCGGACGAAGCCACCATGCTCGGCCTTGGTATTTTTGAAGATACCGGCTCCTTCACCTTTGCCTCCACCACGGCGCATGATTTTACGGCAGCCGCCTACCTGCGCGATTTCGGCATGGATCTCGAAACCATTGCCGAACTGCTCAGTACGGATTTGACCCGCGAACAGGTGCATATTCTTGATGAAATGCTGCGCAACGCCGTAACCCATGTGATTCAGAGCATTCCTATTACGGTTACCGAAATTTCACTGGAAAACTTCATGGGCGACTTTGCCGCCCTGGTGCACAAGCTCATTGATATGGAAAACCTCAAGGTGCTGTTCGCGCTTGCGGAAATGGGCGATCGCGTGCACATGATCGCGCGCAGCAAACTGCCGGACGTGGACGTGGGCATGATCTGCTCCTCTTTTGGCGGCGGCGGGCACAGCTTTGCGGCCTCTGCCAGCATCAAGCAAAAAACCCTGGCTGAAATCAGAAGCGAACTGCTGGCCTTTCTGGTATCCATTATTACCCCGCAGATGACCGTGGGCCGCCACATGACCGCGCCCGCCATCACCGCTTACGACAGCCTGACCATCCAGCAGGCGGATGAGATGATGAGCCGTTACGGCCTCAAAGCCCTGCCCATTCTACCTCGTGAGCGGCAGGACCGGGGCATCGGCCTTATCGAGCAGCAGACGGCCTCGCGCGCCGTGGCTCACAAGCTGGGCCACAGGCCGGTCATAGACTACATGCAGCGCAGGGTCAGTACCCTGGGGCCTGAAGATGACCTCTACCAGGCCATGGAAATCATCCTGAAACAGCGCCAGCGTCTGATCCCCATAGTCCGGGGGGAGGAGGTGATCGGCGTTTTAACCCGCACTGATGTTATCCGCCTTCTGGTGGATGACACCCTCCACATCCCCGAGGGCACGCCCCTTGGCCGGGAACACCAGGAACGCAACGTGGCCGCCCTGGTGCGCCATGAACTGCCGGAAAGTGCGGTGCGCATTCTTGAAAAGGCCGGACAACTCGGCGATGAACTCTCCATGTCGGTCTATGCCGTGGGCGGCTTTGTGCGCGATCTGCTTTTGCGCAAAAAAAATCTGGATATCGATCTCAGCGTTGAGGGTAACGGTATTCTCTTTGCCGAGCGCCTGGCGGAGCGTCTGGGTGGCAGGGTCAGGCCCCACCAGAAATTCAAAACCGCCATTGTCTTCTACCATGACGAGGACGACGCGGAACAGCGCCTGGACGTGGCAACCGCCCGCCTGGAATATTACGAATATCCGGGTGCCCTGCCCACGGTGGAACTGTCCTCCATCAAAATGGACTTGTTCCGCCGCGACTTCACCATCAACGCCCTGGCCATCCAGCTGAATGCGGAGCGCTTCGGCACGCTTGTAGACCCCTTTGGCGCGCAGCGGGATATAAAGGACAAGAGCATCGCGGTTCTGCATTCCTTAAGCTTTATTGAAGACCCCACCCGCATATTGCGGGCCGTGCGCTTTGAACGCCGCTTCAATTTCAGAATCAGCGGGCAAACAGAGCGGCTGATCAAAAACGCCCTTTCCCTGGGTATGCTGGACAAGCTCTCCGGCCCGCGCGTCTTCAATGAATTAAAGCACGTCTTTGACGAGCGGGAAGCGCCCTCCTGCATCAGGCGTATGGAAAGCTGGAACCTGCTGCGCATGATCCACCCCGTGCTCAAGCTGAACCCCGGCAAGGATATTTTGATCACCGGCATAGACGAGGTGCTGGCCTGGCATCGTCTGCTGTATAAAGACCCGGCCCCCCGCAACTGGATGGTCTATCTGCTCGGGCTATGCGAAAACGCCAAGTACCTTGACGTTGCCGCCATGCTCGACCGCCTCGGCTTTATCGAGCGCGCCCGGGCGGATTTCCTCGGCTTGCGGGAGGCGAGCCGCCGCGCTTCGGGAAAGCTCGCCTCCTTGCAGCGCAAGGGCAGAACGCCTCTGAGCGCACTGTATGAAAGCCTGCGCCATGTGGACGAGGAAGGGCTTTTGTACCTGATGGCCCGCCACGGACAGGAACATAACATCGGGCAGGATATTTCCTTGTACCTTACCCGTCTCAAAGGGGTGAAGGCGGACATCAGCGGCCTTGATCTTGAGGCTCTGGGGGAAAAACCCGGTCCCCTGTTCGGCGAAGCCCTGCGCCATGTGCTCACGGCCAAGCTGGACGGCAAAGCCCCCACACGGGAAGCGCAACTGGAGCTTGCCGCGCGCTACATGGCCACCAGACGCGAAGGGGAAAAGGCGGCCCGGCTCAATATTACCGAGGTATTCAAGGGCAGGACGTAGGGGATGAGAAGACCGTACTCCTTTTCCAGAGAGACAGAACCCCCTAGAAAAGGAGTGTAAAAAAGCCACTAAGAAACAGCGCCGCCCTTCAAAAAGCCGTTGATAATCTGGCTTTCAGCCTCGGGCGCGGTCAGGCCAAGGGTCATCAGCTTGGTGAGCTGTTCGCCCGCGATTTTACCGATTGCGGCTTCGTGGATAAGCGAGGCATCGGCGTGGGCCGCAGTGATTTCCGGAACGGCCTTGACCACGGCCCTGTCCATGATGATGGCATCGCATTCCGAATGTCCCAGACAGTCGTTGTTGCCGGTCATGCGCGCAAAAAACTCCTGCACCGAATCGCCTTTGGCCACGGAGCGGGAAATCAGCCGGGCCGTTGCGCCTTTGCCGTTCAGGTCCAGCTCAAATTCGGTTTTGGCGCGCTGTTCGCCATCCGTCATCAGCCGCTCGGTCACGGTGAGCGCGCTGCCCTCGGCAAGCACGCCCCTGGTGACGCGGCGCGTGGAGCTTACCCCCTCTATCTGAGCGCTCTCCATTTCAAAGGACGCACCCGCTTCAAGAAGAATGTCGGTCACCGGGTTGAGAATCCTGCCCCCTTCCGCCTCGCCGCTGCCATAGTGGGTTTCTTTATAGACCACACTGGAATTTTTGCCGATGTGGAAACGGTGAATGCCGTCATGGCGCGAATCGGCGCAGCCGCTGTTATGAATGCCGCAGCCTGCAACGATCAAAATATCGCTGCAATTTTCGCCTATATAAAAGTCGTTGCTCACGATATCGGTAATACCGCTGCCATGCACGGCCACGGGAATATGCACCTTTTCGCCTTTCGCGCCCGCCTTGACGTGAATGTCTATGCCGCTTCCATCCAGCTTGGAGTTGATGGAAACGTTCTCGGAACCGGCCCTGCCGATGCTTGCGCCATTGACCCGCAGGTTAAAGGCCCCTGAAGGCGTACCATTAATATCCGCNNACTTTGCGCAGCAGTTCCTTGACAATGGGATCGTTCATTGCGGCGTGCTCCTGGTAATACGATCGCAAAGGGGCAGCCCCAGATTCAGGGCGGGGAGAATGGCTTCTTTTGTTCCCATTCCGGCCAGCTTGCCCTGCCGCAGCACGGCGATACTGTCCGCAACTTCCAGAATCCGCTCCTGATGCGAGATGATGATCGCCGCCCCCTTGCGGGCTTCCCTGAGTTTGCGAAATACCGCGATCAGATTTTGAAAACTCCACAAATCAATGCCCGCTTCCGGCTCATCGAAAATGGACAGCGTGGTGCCCCTTGCCAGCAGCATGGCGATTTCAATGCGCTTCATCTCTCCGCCGGAAAGGGTGGCGTTAAGCTCGCGCCCGACGTAGTCATTGGCGCACATGCCTACCTCGGAAAGATAGCAGCAGGCTTCCTCCACGCTTAAAGCCCTGCCGGAGGCCAGAGACAGCAAGTCCTGCACGGACATGCCCTTGAAGCGCACCGGCTGCTGAAAGGCAAAACCTATGCCCAGGCGGGCGCGCTCGGTCACATCGCAGGCGGTGATATCCCGGCCTTTCAAAAGGATTTGCCCTGCCGAAGGCTGCTGTATGCCCATGATCACTTTGGCCAGCGTGGACTTGCCGCCGCCGTTCGGCCCAGTGACCACAAAAAAACTGTCCGGCTCAACAGTGAGGCTCACATCGTCAAGGATCGTCCGGGGACGGCCCTCTTCGTCCGTAACGGTCACGCTTATATTTTTCAACTCCAGCATAGCTGCTCCTTATTCGGACTCCACGCAAAAAATCGCTTCCTGCAATTTCTAGAAGTAATTTCATACATCGGCCGAGGGCCGATGTATGAGGATAGCTTCGCCGAAAAACATGGTTTTCGGCTTGCTCACGCCGCCTCTGGCGGCGCGCCNNAATGAATTATGAAATGACTTCTGGTGAAATTGCAATGCAGCCCGAATATCCGCAGTTCGAGTATGAAGCCGGGCACGGACAGCCAGAGAAGGGATAAGAAAAAACCGGCTAAAAGGCAATGGCATGTTCCGCAAAGCTACAGCGTGCGGGACATGCCATTGCGGCTATAATCGGGATGGCCTTTTTTTACCCGTGACTATCTCCATACGCGCGCATGGCCCGCCTGCGTTCGGCGCTTCTGTCTCCCCCAAAGGCGGAAGACTCTTCACGGGCGGTGCCGAACAGGCCGAACTGCACCGCATTGCCAAGCGCAACCTGTTCGCGGGTGGGCTCGGCTTCCGGCTTTACATATTCGGCGCGCTCCGCATCACGTAAAAAGTTATCTTTGACCAGCACTTCAAGCACCGCTCCCGTGCCGCCGTCAATCGTCACGCCTGCAATGCCTTCATCCCGCAGAGGCGCGCCGCTCACATGCATCCGCCGCTCCTGCTCCTCCCCGCTCAAAGCGGGATCAATAGCGCTGTCTTCGTCCGCAGCGGCGCTTTCTTCGGCAGAAGCGGAATCGCCGCTTTCAAAAAGCGCTTCCTGCATCGAGTCCGCCGTTTCTTGCAGGGCAGCTTCGGGACTTTCCGCTTCGCCATCCTGCCGCACGTCCCCGGTTCTGATGATATGGCTGCCCTCTCCGCTATGCACGGCAATCAGGTTGTCCCCTTGGGAGGCGTCCAGCGTGTTGCCGGACAGTTCGCCAAAGCCTCTTGGCCTGTGGTTCGGTATCGATGCCTCTTCCCCGGTCAGCCAGGTGGAATCAAGGACGGCCCCGCCCACACCGTACAGGGCGTATGAACTGGTATCACTCCCTTTTCCGCCGCCATAGCCCATGACCACCCGGTCATTTCCAGAACCGGCGTTCAAGTTGGAGCCAAGGCCTGTGCCCACGGCCAGCAGATCATCGCCTTCTCCGGCATTCAGGGCATCGCCGTTGCTGTACACAAGGGCGATGCTGTCATTGCCGTTGCCGGTGTTAACTGTGGAGTTCCAGGACGCGCCCTGGACTTCATCATCGCCCTCACCAAGATTTATGAGACTTTCAACGCTTTTGCCGAAAAAAACGTCCTTGCCGCTTCCGGCTATGATGCTCGTGCCGATGAAGCCGGAGGACATGTGATTGAAGGAATTGAGCTCAATGCCCGTGCCAAAGCTGTTGTTGCCGTTTCCGGCGTCAATGGCGCTATTTTCAAAACGGCCGGTAAAGCGGTCCTTGCCCTCTCCTGCCACAATACTGCTCTTCTCCAGGAAAAATCCGCTGAAAATATTGTCTCCGCTCAGGGCCTTGACCGAGCTTCCTATAAAGAAGCCGGAAAAGCTGTTGCCTGTACCGCTGCTTTCAATGGCGGAGTTCTCAAACATGCCGGAAAAAGCGGCCTGATTATTCCCTGTGGCCCTGACGGTCGTAGTGGAGAAGTACCCGGCAAAATCCACGGCCCCCGCGTTATCGTAGTCAAACACACAGTTCGTGTACCGCCCCTGATAGGTGACCCCGCTCCCGCCGCTGAAGCTGCCGCCCTCGTCCGAAAAATTGATTACCGTGCTTGCCTCGCCCGCCACGACATCCGCGCCGGACAGGCGCACCAGAATTTCATCCTTGCCGCTGGCCGCAAGCAGGCCGCCGCTCAAGGCTTCCTTGCCCTGCATGATCACGGGCTCGCCCCCGTCCCAACTGATGCGCGTATCCTTGTCCAAAGAAATGCTCTGCCCCTCCCTGCCGTCGGCATAGGCGATATCCAGGCTGGCCGCGCCGTCATAAGCGATGGTCAGGCTCACGGTGGCCTTGTCCGTGCTTTTGATGACCTGGGTGCTGTTTTGCTGGGCATTGCCCTCGGCATCCTGCACGAGCGTGCTGCTGACGCCGTGCTCGCCGCCAAAGCCCCGCAATCTGAAGCCGCTTTGGGCCAGCCGACCAGCCTCTGCGCAGCTCATGGCATCGGAACTGATAATGCAGGGATCAGGACTCTTTTTTTCCACACCGCCGGAGGGAAGCGAAAACACAGTCGTGCCCTTGGGCTTCCACACTTCTCCCAGTTGTTTGGCGCCGCGCATATACCGGGTCTGGTTCATTGCCTGATTCATTATGGAATTCAGGGGCATGAGCATGAGAAACTCCCTTGTATACTGTTGGGTATTTTACTTATCGGCATGCCGTATGTTTTGTTTAGGAATACAAGTCATTTTATAGCAAAGAAGATCGCAGCTCCTGTGCGCAAAGCCCTGCATGACTTTTGCCAAAGAAATACGTATAAAGGGCTCTGGCGCGCGGGGCTTTTCCGCTTCTTTTCCTTATGCCTGCGCAGAGTTTTGCTTTGCAGGAGTATGTGTGCGCGAGGTTCTTGTTTTCCAGTTAGCCCGTTTCGGCGATATCGTGCAGACCAAGCGCCTGCTGCTCAGTATTGCCGCTGAACAAAATACGCGCGCGCATCTGTGCGTGGACTCCTCTTTGGCCGATCTGGCGAAAACACTCTATCCCTTTGCCGAAATACATACCCTGCCCGCGCACAAGGGCGGCGGCGACCCGGCCCAAGTGCTGAAAGACGCGCGAAAAAGCTTTGCGGCCCTGCAGGAGCGCGATTTCGCCGAAATATACCTGCCCAACTTCTCCCCCCTGTCCTTTGCCTGCGCCTCGCTCTTTGCACCGGAGCATCTGCGCGGCTACGCCCGCCCGCGCGGCCAGGAAATGCGGGGCCGCCTTCCCCGTATCGCCTTCAACCTGATGCGTGACCGCCGCTTCGCCCCCCTGAATCTGGCCGACCTCTGGGCCGGGCT
>DBDO01000163.1:3180-5895 GCA_002293605.1 Desulfovibrionaceae bacterium UBA930 | reverse complement strand
GATCTGACAGTGGCCCCTTGCCAGGGAGAGGGGGACTTCGTTTTGATGGAAGTGTCAACACACCATAGAAATGGAATAAATCGGAAATTGCGCATATGCGGCGATGGCAATCAGACAGATGCTTCCGTCTTCTCTGAAAAGCAGCTCCCTACGCCCGGATGCTGTAGTCGCCCCGCGCGATCCATTTGTAGGTAGTCAGGGCTTCAAGCCCCATGGGGCCTCTGGCATGGAGTTTTTGCGTGCTGATGGCCACTTCCGCGCCAAGGCCGAACTGCCCGCCATCGGTAAAGCGCGTGCTGGCGTTAACGTACACGGCAGCGGCGTCAACGCTGCTGACAAAGCGCTCGGCAAGGGCCATATTCTCGCTTAAAATGGCTTCCGAATGGCCGGTTCCATGTGCGCGGATATGGGCCAGGGCCTGATCGAGCGAGTCCACGATTTTTACATTCATATCCCTGCTCAACCATTCTTTATCATAATCGCCGGGCTCCACAGGGACGGCCCTGTCCGGGACTGCGGCAAAGAGCATGGCAAAGGCCTCGCCTTCGGCGTGCAGGAGCGTGCCAAAGGCCTCCAGATGGCGGGCCAGCAGGGGAAGGAAGCGCGGCGCAACGGCCCTGTGCACGAGCAGGGTTTCCACGGCGTTGCAGGCGCTCGGTCTTTGTATTTTGGCGTTTTCTACAACGTGCAGAGCCTTGGCTTGATCCGCGCTTTCATCCACATAGATGTGGCAGACGCCGATGCCGCCGGTGATGACCGGAATGCGCGACTCTTCCCGGCACAAACGGTGCAGGCCTGCACCGCCGCGCGGAATGAGCATGTCCACATAGGCATCGAGGCGTAAAAGCGCACTGACCAGGGAGCGGTCGGCAGAGCGTATCGCCTGCACCGCCCCTTCTGGAAGTCCGTGGGCCGTAAGGCAGGCCTGAATAGCCTCGACCAAGGCGGCGTTGGAGTGCACGGTTTCCCTGCCGCCGCGCAAAATAACGGCATTTCCCGTTTTCAGGCACAGGGCGGCGACATCCACAGTCACATTGGGGCGAGCCTCATAGATGGCGGCCACAACGCCAAGGGGCACGCGGCGGCGCATCAGCGACAGGCCGCTGTCCAGGAGGGAGCCGTCAATGATTTCTCCCACCGGGTCGTGCAGGGCGCATACGGCGCGCACATCCCCGGCCATGCCTGCAAGGCGCTCGGGATCAAGGGCCAGACGGTCCATAAGACTTTCCGCCATGCCGCTTGCCCGGGCCGCGTCCAGGTCTTTGGCGTTCGCGGCGAGAATGGCCTCGGCGCGCTCGTCAAGCGTGTCGGCAAGGGAGAGGAGCAGGGCGTTTTTTTCCTTGGCGCTCAAAAGCGCCAGGGCGTATGCGGCATCTTTGGCCGCGCGGCCCATGTTTTCCAGGGGATTGCTCTGTGCGTCAGCGGTCATGGGAAACTCCGAGCATGATAAGATCATCGCGGTGCACGGCCACAGGGCCGTCTTCATAGCCGAGCAGGGCTTCAATTTCGGTGGAGCGCTTTCCCTTGATTCGCTCCAGGGCCTCGCTGTTATAGCGGCTTACGCCGTGCGCAAGATCCACGCCGCCAGGACCGAGCACGCGGACCACTTCGCCGCGAGAGAAAGAGCCGCTGACCTGGGTGATGCCTGCGGGAAGGAGCGAGCTTTTGCCGCGCACCAGGGCCTTGGCTGCGCCTTCGTCAATACGCAGATCGCCCGCCGGAGGTGCGCCGAAAATCCAGCGCTTGCGGCTTTCCAGGGGGCTCTGGCTGGGTGAAAAGCGCGTGCCCACAGGCTTGCCTTCAAGGGCCTTGCGAATGAGCAAGGGTTTTTTGCCCGAGGCGATGACCACCCCGATTCCGGCACGGGTGGCTACTTCCGCTGCCTGGATCTTGGTCCGCATGCCTCCGGTGCCAAGGCCCGATACCGAGCCCCCGGCCAGGGCGCGCACCGAATCATCGATGCGCTCGATGCGGGGAATAAGGGCCGCGTTTTCATCGCTGCCGGGGTCGGCGGTGAAGAGGCCTTCCTGATCCGTGAGCAACAGCAGCAGGTCGGCCTCTGCGAGAATGGCGACCAGCGCGGAAAGATTGTCGTTATCGCCCACCTTGATTTCAGCCGTGGCCACGGCATCGTTTTCATTGATCACGGGCACAATGCCGTTTTCGAGCAGAGCGCGCAGCATGTCTCTGGCATTGAGAAAGCGTTCGCGGTCTTCCAGATCGGCACGGGTCAGAAGCATTTGTCCGATATGCAGGCCGTAAATGGAAAAGAGCTGTTCCCAAATCTGAATCAGCCGACTTTGCCCGACCGAGGCGAGCAGTTGCTTGGAGGCGACTGCGGAAGGCAGATCTGGATAGCCCAGAAGTTCGCGTCCGGCGGCAATGGCCCCGGAGGTGACAATGATAATCCGCTGTCCCCTTGCCCGGAGTAAGGCGCACTGGCGCACTATTTCCAGCATATGGGCGCGGTCAAGCGCGTGCGCGCCTTGCGTGAGCACGCTGGTTCCAAGCTTGAGGACCAGGGTCCTGGAGGCATTTCGGGAAGAAGTTGTCGGCATGTGCGTATGTGGCCTGGGGTTGCGGGAAAAGCCTGAAAAGAGGGGAAAATGTCGCTTTTTTCTATGGGAAAAAGCGAAGCTCCTCTTCCATAGTGTTTGTGGCCTTATTTTTTTAGGGCCGCTATTACTTCCGGGTCTTATTCGGATTCTCCATAGA
>DBDO01000163.1:0-3102 GCA_002293605.1 Desulfovibrionaceae bacterium UBA930 | reverse complement strand
AGGCAATTTTTATCTGGAATTGGAGTTACTTATTCTGGGCGAGAAACTGTTTGGCCCGCCCGGATTCGGGGCTGTTCGGGTAGCGCTTGACCAGTTCCTGCAAGCGTTCGCGCCCTGCGGCCTTTTTATCGGCATAATACAGGGCCATGCCTTGCTTCAGCATGGAAGACTGTATTTTCGGGCTGCCAGCGAACTTGCTGATGACTTCCTGATAGGCAAGGGCCGCCCTGGCATAGTCTTTCATCTGAAAGTACGATTCCCCCTGCCAGAAATGCGCGTTACCCGCGAGTTTGTGTTTGGGGTTCGCAGCCACGAAATCCTTGAAGGAGACTATTGCGTCCTTATAGCGCCTGTCGTCAAAGGCCTTTATGCCGACATCGTAGGCTGAGGAGGCCGCAGCCGGGCTCCCGGCGGAAGGGGGCGAGGCCGCCCCCTCCATTCCGGATGATGCAGGCGGGGTGTACACAGGCGCAGCCGGAGCATAGGAAGATTGTGCGGGAGCGGAACTCCCCGCGTTCGGGGTGCCCAGCGAATCCACGTTAACGCCCAGTTGCGAGGCCATGCGGCGCAGCACGGCTTCCATGCGGTTGAGCCGTTCGCTCATTTCCGCGTTGCCGCCCTGGGGGCCATCGAGCTTGCCGTTCAGCATGTTGAGTTCCTGACGCATGGTCTGCATCTGGGACCACATTTCCGCCTGTCCGGGCAGCACCTGCTCAACCTGGCCGACCTGGGAAAGAAGGGTTTGAATCTGCTGTTCGTGCCGGTCCAGCCGTGCGCTTACGCTGCTGCCCCCTCCGGTGCTTACGCAGCCGGACAAGGCCAGCGGGGCCAGAAGAGCCAGAAAGACAACTGTTGAAAGAATATGTTTCATGCGTACCGTCCCTGTGTTGGGGTTGCATTCAAGACTGAACATTGATTGTTTCATTCTGGATGCATCAATTTGGGCGTAAAGGCAAGGCTAGGCTCAGGCCTTAATACTTTTGGGGCGACCGCCCCAGCCCCCTCATTACCCCTGATTGACGCCAGGATCGTCTTTGTCGGGATCCCACTTGCGGGACCGGCGCAGGCCGAAGACAAGATAGCCTATGCCGCCGATAATAGGAACGAACACGCATATGCCCATCCAGATCAGCCTCTCCTGCGGGGAGGGAAAAACGCGATGAAAGGCATGCCAGATGCCAAAGAGGTTGGGCAGGGCAAAAAGCCCCAAAGCGAGAAAAAACAGAATTTCCGCGCCTGTCATGCATGTCCTCCGTAAGTGTTTGCGCCCTTAATGATTTGTGGGCGGGGGTGTGCGCCAGAGCAGCAAAGCTGCAAGCGCAGCTCCGATACAGATGGCGATGTCAGCGATGTTAAAGGCGGGCCAGTGCCAGCCTGCATAGTGAAAGTCCAGAAAATCCACCACGGCTCTGTAACGGATGCGATCAATCAGGTTGCCGAAGGCCCCGCCCAGAATGCAGCCCAAGGCGAAAAAAAGCGCCTTGTCTTTGGCTTCGGCCTTGGCGGCGATATACAAAATCACGCCGGTCGCGAGCACTGTGGCGGCCAGAAAGAACCAGAACTGCCAGTGCATGTCCGGGTCGTTCAAGAAGCCGAATGCAGCGCCCGCGTTGCGCACATGTACCAGATTGAAAAAATCGCTCAGGGGGATGACAAGGCCGTGGGGAATGGCGCGTTCCACGGCGAATTTGCTCGCCTGATCCGCAGCCACAATACAGGCGGCCAGGGGAAAGAGAATGGAGTGTCGCATGTCAGTATTTACCAGTCAGGGGCTACAGCGGAAGGGCGCAGCCTTGCGGGCACCTTAGGGCCTTCCGTGCTTTTTTCATCGGCCCTTTTGGGCGCAGCGTCAAGAGGCGGCAAGCTAATAACAAGTTCGGCAGGACGTGAAGTCGGCGCAGGGGCCGAAGCAGCCGGGAGCTTTTTCCCCTCCTTTTTGGGGAGCGACCTGGGGGGCAGTTCGGGGGCTGCGGGAATGGGGGTGACCTTTTCCGCCTCAGCTATAGGCGTGCCCGCTGCGGCTTTGTCCGAAATAGCGCCCAGAAGCAGCGCGCGCCCCTCCCAGGGGCCGAGGGACAGGCTGAGATTTTGCGGGCCGGTAATCTGATGGCTTCCCCCAAGGGTGATGGCCGAAACTTGCGAAAGGGCGGCCCCAAGGCCGGGGACCCCTGCCAGGGAAATGCTTTCCGTGACCTTTTCGCGTGAGAAATTACATACGGAGAGTAAAAAGCTCTTACCGCCGGGAAGGCGCGTAAGCAGGGCAATGCTGCCCTTGCCCCTGGTGGCGGGCCGCTGGATAAGCTCGCCCCTGGAAATGCCGAAGCGGGTGCGGGCCTGCAAAAAAACGCCGATGCGGTGCACGAAGGAGGCGTTCATATGGATTTGGGTCTCCGGCGCGGGATAGAGGGCTGGGGCTTTGGGCATGCCTTGCAAAGTCACGGGCAAGGCGGCGCTGCTCGCGGTCAGGCCGTAGCCGCCCCGATTGGAAAAGGCCGGGCGGACTTTGTCGTTGCCCCATTGCATGGGCAGCGCGCCGCAAAGATCCTGGCCGGAGATCATCAGCAAGCCGGGCTGCATGGCCTTGAAAAAGACGAGCAGGCTGTGCCCCCGTTCGATTTCCCGTGCTTTTGCCTCCGCCTGCTTGAAGGAGTGTGCGCCAAGGGCCAGCGCGGCCAGTCCGGGCGCGGAAGCGTAAAGGTAGTCGTCTTGCGTCAAGGGGGAAGGGGCCGCAGACGCCAGGGAGCGCATGACCCCCTGAATGCCGCGCCGGAAGGCAGCGGCTTTTTCCCCGCCTGAGCCTGCGGCAAGGTAATGCAGGTGCGGCAGGGAGTAGTTGATGCCGTCCTGATCCGGCATGGCGTGCACCAGTCTGTGGGAGGGAAGCTTCAGGCGCAGGCTTTCGTCCGCCATGAAGCGGAGCAGGGCCGCATCGCCCGTGAGCAGGGCGTGTTCGGCACCTGGGGAAAAGGCGCTGTCAGCAATGTAGTCCGCGCCGGAAGAGAGAAAAGCGTTGACGCTGTGCAAGGGCAGGCTGTGGTCGCGCACCCAGCTCCAGCCGCCGTAGCGGCGTATCTCGCGGCTCATGGATTGGGCCGCCGTGCG
>DBDO01000002.1 GCA_002293605.1 Desulfovibrionaceae bacterium UBA930 | reverse complement strand
GCCTTCTGCCCCCGGAGCGCTGCTTCGATCTCTCTTTGGCCGCCTACCTTCTCGACCCCGAGGATCGCGGCTACTCCTTTAGCCAAATCGCGGCCCGCTGGGGCGCGCGAAGCGGCAGCGCGCACGAGGCGGCCACGCACCCCGGCCTGCTGCTGCTGGATTTGCAGGGCTTTCTCGCGCAGCAGCTTGAAGGCTCTGGCCTGATGCCAGTCTTCACCGGCCTGGAACTGCCCCTGGTACCTGTGCTGGCAAGCATGGAAGAACGGGGTCTGGCCATTGACCCGCAGGCCTTCACCCTCTTTCTGAAAGAAGTCCAGTCCGAACTGGACAGGCTGACCGCGCAGATTCACGAACTGGCCGGGCGGCCCTTCAATATCCGCTCCTCGCAGCAGCTTTCCGATGTGCTGTTCAGCGTGCTCGATTTGCCCGGAGCGGGCAAGACCAAAGGCGGGGCCGCCTCCACCTCCCAGGAGGCCCTGGAAAAACTCAGCGGCAAACACCCGATTATCGAGGCCATTCTCGACTTTCGCAAGCTGGAAAAACTGCGCTCCACCTACTTAGAGCCCCTGCCCCGGCTGGCGGACAGCGAGCAGCGCATCCACACCACCTTCAATCAAACAGCCACAGCCACCGGGCGTTTGTCCTCCAGCAACCCCAACCTTCAAAATATTCCGGTTCGGGGGGCCTTTGGCTCGCGCATGCGGGCC
This sequence comes from Desulfovibrionaceae bacterium UBA930, assembly GCA_002293605.1. GTDB lineage: Bacteria > Desulfobacterota > Desulfovibrionia > Desulfovibrionales > Desulfovibrionaceae > Frigididesulfovibrio. The sequence goes on along the minus strand of DBDO01000002.1, from coordinate 3,380 downwards.
TGCTTCATCGCGGCCCCCGGTCTGGCCCTGGTCAGCGCGGATTATTCCCAGGTTGAACTGCGTGTGCTGGCCCACCTCTCCGGCGACCCCACCCTGCTGGACGCCTTTCGCAACAATGAAGACATCCACACCCGCACCGCCGGGCTGCTCTTCGACCTGCCCCTGGACAAGGTTACGCCGGACATGCGCCGCAGCGCCAAAACCATCAACTTCGGGCTGATTTACGGTATGGGCGCGCAAAAACTCGCCCGGGAACTGCATATCAGCATGAAGGAGGCCAAGGCCTTTATCGAGCGCTACTTCGAACGCCTGGCCCAACTGGGCCGCTTCTACGATGCCATAGAAGAAGACGCGAAACGCGATGGCTTTGTGGCCACCATGACCGGACGCAGACGCTTTACGCCCGATATTCTTTCAGCCAACAACCAGTTGCGCTCCCAGGCCCGGCGGCAGGCCATCAATACCCGCATCCAGGGGAGCGCCGCGGACATCATCAAACTGGCCATGCTGGCCGTGGAACATGACCCGGTGCTGAAAAGCCTGCACGCCCGCCTGCTGCTCCAGATTCACGACGAACTCCTGCTGGAAGCGCCGGAAGAAAAGGCACAGGCCGCCGGGGAACGGCTGGCCGAGCTTATGTCCGGCGTGAAACCGGGCGGCCAGGCCCTGAGCGTGCCCCTGCTTGTGGATTGGGGGGTGGGGCATAGTTGGGATAAGGCGCATTAGGGGTCTGGCGACCCATCGTGGTCATGCTTGCCTATGAGGAGTTTCAGCGTCTCAGCGAACTGGAAGACGCCATGTGGCTCCAGCGCGCCTGGGAAGCTGCCGCAGGCGGATACCGTAGCGTTGAGGAGTCGGAAGACTTCATGAAAAAGCGCCTTTCCCCTGCCACGGAAAAATGAAGGCTCCACCGGTTGAAGCTGGTGGAGCCTTCATGTCCCCAATAGACGCAAAACCTCCTTACAAAGACATCACCGCCCTTCCCGCTCCCGCCCTTCTTTTGTGCTATTGATTTTACAAATAAGCTCTCCGGTAAAAGTATAGAAATTATTGATTCGCGTAATTTCCTCCCTTCATGTAGGCTGACCAAGCTATCTTTTCAAAATACTTACGCATTGAAGCTCCCAGGAGCGGCTTTTCCGCTCTTGAGAGGCAATGAGGAGCCTTATACGCTCCACTTTTCACCTTCGGGAAAATATCATGGGGTATTTTCCTTTATGTTTTCTCCTACGCAGCCGGTTACGGCGCACGATACAAGGAGGCTTCAGAATGCGATTTGCCGTTGGTCTCGCAAGGGATGATGTGGAAAAGCGGCTTCAGGAGCGCGGCATAGACCGTCGCCAGTTCCTCAAATACTGTACCGCCGTGGCGGCAGCCATGGGCATGGGTCCGGCCTTTGCCCCGGAAGTGGCCAGAGCCCTCACCGGCGGCGCGGGAAAACGCCCCAACGTGGTATACCTGCATAACGCCGAATGCACCGGCTGTTCCGAAGCCTTTTTGCGCAACTCCAACCCCTATGTCGATGTGCTGCTGCTCGACACCGTGAACTGCGTCTACCAGGAAACCATTATGGCCGCCGCCGGCGACGCCGCCGAAAAGGCCCTTTGGGATTGCGTGAACGGCACAGAGCCCTTTGTGGCCATTGTCGAAGGCGCGGTTCCCACGGCGGAAAACGGCATGTACGGCAAAGTGGGCAACCACAGCATGCTTGAAATCAACAGGAAGGTGCTGACCAGGGCCGCTGCGGTCATCGCCTACGGCACCTGCGCCGCTTACGGCGGCGTGCAGGCCGCCGCGCCCAACCCCACCGGTGCCAAGGGCATCAACGACTGCTACGGCAAGGACGGGGTAAAGGCCATCAATATTCCCGGCTGCCCCCCCAACCCGGTCAATCTGGTGGGCACCATTGTCTACTACCTGACCAATAATGGCGGCATTCCCGAACTGGACGAACAGGGCCGCCCCAAGCTCTTCTTCGGCAAATCCGTGCACGAACAGTGCGAGCGTCTCCCCCACTTTGAAAACGGCGAATTCGCCGAATCCTTCGGCGATGAAGGCGCGCGCAAGGGCTGGTGCCTGTATAACCTCGGCTGCAAAGGCCCGAGCACCTATAACAACTGCCCCTCGCAAAAGTTCAACTCTCTGGACGGCACCCCCGGATGCAACTGGCCTGTTCAGGCCGGGCACCCCTGCATCGGTTGCAGCGAACCCAATTTCTGGGATCACATGTCACCTTTCTATGAAAGCTAAGAGCGGCCGCTCCAGGAGGAAAGCCTAATGGCACAAGCAAAGTTCGATCAGTCCTATACCGGACCCATCGTTGTTGACCCGGTAACCCGCCTTGAGGGCCATCTTCGCATTGAAGTGGAAGTAGAAGGCGGCAAGGTCAAAAAAGCCTACAGCTGCGGCACCCTGTTCCGCGGACTGGAAACCATTCTCAAAGGGCGCGACCCCCAGGACGCCCAGCACTTTACCGCACGGGCCTGCGGCGTGTGCACCTATGTGCACTCCCTGGCCTCCACCCGCGCGGTGGATGCGGCTGTCGGCGTTGAAATTCCGCCCCTGGCCGCCATGATCCGCAACCTGGTCCTGGCCTCCCAGTTCCTGCACGACCATGTGGTGCACTTCTACCACTTGAACGCCCTGGATTATGTGGACGTATCCAACTGCCTTAAAGCCGACCCGGTCAAGGCCGCCAAGCTGGCAAGCGAGATCTCCCCGCGCAAGACCAGCCCGGACGCTCTCAAGGCCGTGCAGAACAGGGTCAAGTCCTATGTGGAAAGCGGCCAACTCGGCCACTTCACCAACGCCTACTTCCTGGGCGGGCACCCGGCCTATGTGCTGCCGCCCGAGGTGGATCTTATCGCCACGGCCCACTATCTTGAAGCTCTGCACCTGCAAGTGCGCGCTGCCCGCGCCATGGCCCTGCTCGGCGGCAAAAACCCGCACCCGCAGTTCCTGCTGGTGGGCGGCGTTTCCTGCTATCAGGCCTTGAAGCCCGAAGTGATCAAGGAATTCCTCGCCCTTGAGCGGGAAAGCATCGCCTTTATCAAGGAAGTCTATATTCCGGATCTGCTCGCTGTCGCGGCCCAATACAAAGATGTAGCCACCTACGGCGGCACCAGCAACTTCATCACCTTCGGCGAATTCTTCAAGAAAGATTCCGACCTGAACTCCGGCTTCTTCAAACCCGGCGTCATCTGGAACCGCGATCTGAAGAACATGGCCTCCTTTGACCCGGCCAAAATCACCGAAGAAGTGGCCCACAGCTGGTACAAAGGCACGGACGCCCCGCATCCCTACGAGGGCAAAACCGAACCCGAACCCGGCGAACTGCACTCCAAGGGAGACCGCTACTCCTGGTCCAAGGGACCCCGCTA
>DBDO01000095.1:5312-5526 GCA_002293605.1 Desulfovibrionaceae bacterium UBA930 | reverse complement strand
TCCTTGCAAGCGGGCAAGCCCCCTGCCGCGCCCCTTGCTGGGGGCAGAGAAAAGGAGGACAGCAGGGAAGAAGACGGGGACCAGAGCGGCCCGCCGGATTCCGGTGAGGCGCGCGCGTCTGAAAAGCAGCTTGAGCGGCCTTTGAGCGCGAAAGAGCTGGAGATGCAGCGGCGCGGCATTGTGCGGGCCGAACTGCGTCCTTCGCGGCCCTATT
>DBDO01000095.1:4905-5252 GCA_002293605.1 Desulfovibrionaceae bacterium UBA930 | reverse complement strand
GGAGCGCGCGCTTGAAGAGGCCCGGCAGGCCATGAAGGACGCCCTGGAACGGGTGCAGTTCGTGCGGGAGTATGCGCCCGGAAAGGGGGATAGCGCGGGCGAAGTCCTTGCCCGCAAGGCGGACGCCTTACGCGAGGCAGAGGAACGCCTGGTCATGAGCGCGCTGAAAGCGCCTTTTGCGGGCCGGGTTACAGAGGTGCTGGCCCGGGCCGGGCAGCGCCTTAAAAGGGGAGAGGCCGTGCTGGCACTGGCAGAGCAGGGCGACCTTGAGATCGTCTGTGAGGTGCCCTCTGCCTGGCATGCGTTACTGAAGCCGGGAAAAGTCATCTGGGTGTATGTGGAGGAAA
>DBDO01000095.1:1762-4833 GCA_002293605.1 Desulfovibrionaceae bacterium UBA930 | reverse complement strand
CATGAGCGGGAGGGCGAATTTCTTTCCCCCGGAAAAACGCTGAGTAAATTGCAGAAAGCAATGCATATGTGAATTTTGAATGACATAGTCTGTGCCAAGGTCTGTGAGCCTTTGCGGAGAACGAAAATATGCCTTTTGGCATATGCTTTATGAATATTCCTCCAGCCATTTAACAATACAATTTGAAATATTTTCGAACTTGAGATAGGGTATCGGGTATCCGCAAGGGATGAAGCACAGCCACAAGGGGGAACGGGGTGAAGCACATCCACATATCGGAACTCAAACCTGGCATGCGAGTGGTCAACCCCGGCCTGAATTGGCTGGCGCATCCCTATCTGTACATGGACGACACGGTCATCGAATCGGAAGAGGTCGTGCAAAAGCTCTTGGAAGAAGGATACCAGGAGGTCTATATCGATCCCTCGCGTTCGGAGCAGGTTCCGCCGCCTGCCCCTATGATGGCGGAAGATCAGTCCATTGTCGGTTTGTTGGGAGCCTCTTCAGTCAAGGCCAGATTTCCGATTGGGGAGGAAATGCTCTTTGCCACGAGCGTGCATGACGACAGCGTCAAGTACGTGCGCGGCTTTATGCGCGACATACGTTCGGGAAAGTTGAATATGGCCCCGGCCGCAGCTATTCTTGAGCGTATTGTGGACAGCCTTGAGCGCAATGCGGACGCCCTGATTTCACTTTCCCGCCTGCGCCGGACAGACAGCTACACCTATGCGCACTGCGTCAACGTGGCTGTTTTAACCGCGCTTTCCGCCCAGCACCAGGGCAAAAGCCGGGATCAGGTCTTTGCTTACGGCATGGCCGGGCTGTTCCACGATCTTGGAAAAAGCCTGATACCTCCAGCGGTTCTCAACGCCCCGCGCAAGCTGAACAAGGTCGAGCGCGCCCTGATGAAGGAACATCCCAGAAAGGGCTACGAGCAGCTCCTTAAAACCCCCGGAATCCGGACCGAGGTTTTGCAGGGCGTGCTGTACCATCATGAAAAATATAACGGCTCCGGCTATCCCCAGGGGCTTACCGGCAATGAAGTGCCGGAGATAGGTTTTGCGGTCGGCGTGGCGGACATCTATGACGCCATGACCAGCAAGCGCGTGTACAAAGAAGCCCTGTTTCCGCACCGGGCGCTCAGTATCATGTATAAAATGAGCGACAAGGAATTGCCCTCAAACGTGTTGATTCGCTTTATCCGCATGATGGGCGTGTACCCTGTGGGAAGCGTGGTGGAAATGAACGACGGCTCAAGAGGCGTTGTTTCCATGAGCAACCCCGCGCAGCCGGTCAAGCCCGTGGTCTCTTTGGTGCGCGACCCTCTTGGAGAGCCCATGCCCATGCAGGTGTGCGATCTGGCGGCAGCGAACTGCGGGCTGGAAATCAGACGCTGCATAGAGCCGGAAGCGGCGAATATCGACCCGGCCAGGGTGCTGGCGCTTTCTTCCAGTTAGGCGGAGTCTTTTTTTCGGGATAAGGCCACAATGGTTTCATAGCAGCGGGTCACAGGGGAATCAGGCGAAAGCCTGCCCAGGTGCGCGCCTATGGGCGGGCCATCAGCAAAACTCGGCAGGGCGGGAGCGGGCGGGTCAGCTGCCTGTGTTTCCGGGCGGACGAGGCCTGTCCTGCCTTGCAGCAGCAGGACTTTGACCTCCTTAAAATATTCGCTCTGCATATGCAGATTAGCCCGTTCCAGAATTTCCGGGGCCTGCAGGGAAAGCTCCTGCAAGGCCATGCTGTTGTCGGCCCCCAGGCTGAGGATGCGTTCCTGGCTTCCGAGCGGGCGGCCAAGCTCTGCCACCTCTTCCCCCATGATCCGCTCCCAGTTTTTCCACAGGGCGATGATTCTGCCCTGCTCCTGACCGCCGAGACGGTACAGCAAAAGGCGCAGGCCTTCCGCGCCGGAACGCAGGCGCTTTTCGCGTTCGGCAAGGCGGGCATGGATGCTTTTTCCTCGTTCGTCCATAGTGCTTCCTGCAATGTTACCCGGAACTGGAATGACGGGCTGCGGCAAGGCCCTTGGTCACGGGGGCCAGCGCATCAAAGGCGCTGCTGAAGTCGAAAACGGCAATGGCCTTGCCCGCAGCCACGGCCGCGTGGCGATCAAGGGCGGTAAGGCGCGCTTCCAGCGCGGCAAAAAGCGTGCAGGCGGCGGCATCGTCCTCGCAGAGCAGGCGATTCAGGCGTTGTAAATCTTCCAGCAAAGCGGAACCTTGAGGCCCGCCCGATCCGTCCCCTGCCAGAAGCGCCGCTTCGGGCAGGGCGCTTTGCTTCAGACTGCTTCGCGTGAGTTCATAGATTTCATCCACATTAATGGGTTTGGCCAGATGTCCGGTCATACCGGCGGCCAGACAGCGCTCGCGCTCTTCCACTGTGGCGCTGGCAGTCATGGCTATAACCGGCAGCGAGGCCAGGGCAGGCGTTTCCCTGATTTTTTCGATAACGGCCATGCCGTCCATGACGGGCATGCGCAAATCCAGGAAAACAAGGTCAAAGCTCATGCCGCTGTTTTCCAGAAGATCAAGCGCCTGCAAGCCGTTTTCCGCCTCTATGACCTCCACCCCTGTTTCCCGCAGCAGTTCCGCAGCTATCTGGCGGCTGATGCTGTTATCCTCCACCACCAGGATGCGCCGTCCGGGCAGGTAGGGAACGGCCATGCCGCCCGAAAAATCCTGCCGCTCTTCGCTGCCTTCGGCCTTTTCCCATGGGAGGGGCACAAGCCCCTGGAGGGCCGCGTCAAGGGCGGTGGACATCACAGGACGGGCGATTACCGCAGCCACCGGATGCCCGAGCGCGTGGCAGAGCGTCTGCGTGCTCTGAATCCTGTCAAAAGGAAGCAGGCAGACCAGCCTGGGGGGGCTTTGCAGATGCATGTCCCTTGTCAGGTGGCGCAGATTTCTGCATTCGTTCTCCTCTGCCAGGGCCAGCGGCAACAGCAGAATCCGGGGCGTGGCAGAGGCATCGTCCGATTCATCGATTGCGGCAAAGGCTTCCGGCATATTGCTGAAGCCCTGGTGGGCATAGCCCGCGTTATGGAGCATTTCCATCAGAAAACGGCGCTGGACTTC
>DBDO01000095.1:1023-1734 GCA_002293605.1 Desulfovibrionaceae bacterium UBA930 | reverse complement strand
GCGGGCTCTTGCAGATCGAGAAACTGGGGGATGATGACCGTGGCCGTGGTGCCTTGTCCGGGCGGGCTCTCCAAAGAGATTTCCCCGTTCAGCAGCTCAGTGAGCCCTTTGGCGATGGCCAGCCCCAGGCCCGTTCCCCCGTAGCGGCGCGTGCTGGAGGCATCGGCCTGACTGAAGGATTGAAACATTTGGGCCAGCCTGTCTTCGGCAATGCCGATGCCTGTGTCGCTGACCGCAAAGCGTAAAAAAACAGTGTCGCCGTCGCGCCGATCAAGAGAGCAGCGCAGGCAGATTCCCCCCTGCTCGGTGAATTTGACCGCATTGCCGACAAGGTTGCTGAGTATCTGTCCAAGGTGCGAGGCATCGCCCACAAGGCGCAGAGGCAGGCCGGGGTCCAGAATGCAGGCGGCGGCAAGCCCCTGTGCCTCTGCCCTGCCGCCGAGGAGGGAGAGCAGGCTTTCCAGCAGTTCGCCAAGATCATAGGGCTTGCGCTCAAGCTGCACCTGGCCGCTTTCAATACTGGAAAAGTCGAGAATGTCGGAAACAATGCCGAGCAGGGCTTTGCCGCCTGAGTGAATTGTATCGACATAGCTCTTCTGCTGCGGGCTGAGTTCCGTTTTTTGCAAGAGGTGCGCCATGCCTATGACCGCATTGAGCGGCGTGCGTATTTCATGGCTCATGTTGGCGAGAAAATCGCTTTTGGCCCGGCTG
>DBDO01000095.1:0-1001 GCA_002293605.1 Desulfovibrionaceae bacterium UBA930 | reverse complement strand
GCCTCTTCCAGGGCGTGCAGCGCTTTTTCAATGTGCCGCGCGTCCTTTTTGCTTTGGGAAACGTCCATACTGGCACCCCTGAGTCCGGCCATGCCGTCCGGACCGAGCAGGAGTTTGCCGGAACTGAGCAGCCACAGTTCCCGGCCGTCCCTGGTGCGCATGCGATGCTCAAAGCGGGTGAAAACGCCTTCGGCTGNNGAGGGCCTGCACCATGCGCCCGGTAAGGTCTTCGCCGTCCCTGCCGCAGGAAAAATCCTCCCAGCGCGCGCCAAGAAGCTCGGCAGGCTCATAGCCCGCCAGGGAGAGAATCCGGTCCGACACATAGCTGAGATAGCCCTGATCGTCCATTTCCCAGACAATATCTCCGGCAGCCTCGGCCACATCGCGAAAGCGCTCTTCCGATTCCGCCAGCGCGTCCTGAATCTGGCGGCGGCGCATGGTTGCGGCAATCAGCAGGCCTGTGAGGCGCAGCAGTTTCTCCTCATCGCCTCCCCAGTCCNNCATCCGGCTGGTGACGAGCGATGAGGATGAAGCCCCAGAAAAAACCGTTGAAGAGCACAGGCGCGGCAAGGGTGGAGCAGGCGGATTCCCCCCCGGAGGGGGCTCCATCCTCCAGCCTTTTTCCGGGAAGGGAGCAGGCGCACCCTCCTGCGGCCAGGGCCTCTTCCCAACCGGGCAGATCCTTGTGGTAGGAGAGGGTTCTGCCTTGAAAAAGGGCTGTTCGCGGGCTGTGTTCGGTGTGCCAGCTAAAGACCTGGGTACATTGGGGGTCTTTTCCGGCAAGGCCGTGATTGCGCCACACGCTCGCGCAGTCCGCACCTGCCGCCAGGGCGGCGCGTTGCAGGGCCCGGACGCTCTGTTCCTCAAAATCCTCTTCATCCGAATACAGCAAAAGCGCAATATCATCGGCGGCCTGCAAAAGTTCGCCTTGTTTGGCCGCAGTCTGCCCCTTGTCGGAGGCAAGGCCCAGTGCCCCGGCCCGGCGCGGCAAAAGCAGCGCG
>DBDO01000190.1 GCA_002293605.1 Desulfovibrionaceae bacterium UBA930 | reverse complement strand
CTAGTAGAGCCTGTATAAAGTAAAAATGTTATAGAATCCCTATATGAAAATCGCTCTGAGCATGTTTTTCCCCCTTTATCTGCGCTACGGCATCAAGTTGGGCATAGCCTGTGTGCTGGCAGGCGGCATTTCCTACGCCGCAGGCTCGCCCTATTCCGTATGGTCCATAGTCGCGGCCATTATCGCCATGCAGGTCAATGTGGCTGAATCGCTCCACGCGGGCCTTTTGCGCATCACCGGCACTGTGCTCGGCGCGGTCCTGGGCGTGCTCTTGCTGCTCGCGCTGCCCGTAAGCCCGGCAAGCGTGCTGCTGGCGGTATTCCTCACGGCTGTGGCCTGCGGCTATATGACGGCGCGCCAGGGCGCGGTCTGGCCAGCCACGGCAATAGCCGCCGTGGTGGTTTTGTATACCGGCACGCAGCAAATGCAGTCCGGCGCTACGGAAGCTATCGCCTTCGGCCTGATGCGGGTTGCGGAAATCGCCACCGGGGTGGGGTCGGCCTTTTTGGTCTCTTTGCTGCTCTGGCCGGTGCGCTTGGTTGATACCCTGCGCGCGGACCTTGGCCTGCAATTTCAGGAAAGCGCACGCCTGGTGGATGTGCTGCTCAGTGCCTTTATTAGCGGCGAGCAGCAGCCCTATACCCTGCTCAGTGGCATTGAGGGCAAAATCTGGGATAATCATGAACGCCTGAACAAGGCCCGCAAGCATGAATCCTTTTTGTACCATTATGAACATAAGGTGATGAACGTGCAGGTCACAACCATTGACCGCACGGCGGAATCCTTGCGCAGCATGATGGAAGCCCTGAACGACTATGACGAAGAAAATGTGGATCCGCTGATCTATGGAGAACTGCGCATTCTGGGCGATGCCATTATGGCTACCTTGCGCCACCTTGGCAGCAGCGACCCCACAGCCCCGGTTCCGGACCTGGTGCGCGGCCTGACCAGCGGCGTGGGCCATGTGGAGATAAAACTGGCCAGAATGCGCCAGGACGGCCGCACCATGAACTTCAGCCTGCACAAGGTGGTGCAGATATTCGCCTTTTACCAGGCCATACGGCTGCTGGCCGAAGCCCTGCTGATCTCCCTGGAACGGCTGGAACGCAAAGCGGCGCTGTACGGAAATAAAAATAATGCCAAGCCCTCGTAAAATCACGCACACAGGCGGCCCTGCTCCCGTTCTGGAAGGTGACACAGAGACCGCGCCCCTGCCGGAACATGCCGCACTCGTGGAAAGGCTGCTGGACTGGTTCCAGAGCAACAAGCGCCCCCTGCCCTGGCGCACGGACTATGCCCCCTATCATGTGCTGGTTTCAGAATTCATGCTTCAGCAAACGCAGATGGACAGGGCCGCTGTCTATTTTGAGCGCTGGCTGCGCCGCTTTCCCAGCCTTGCGGATGTCGCTGCCGCTGAGACGGACGAGATCCTCAAGGCCTGGGAAGGGCTCGGCTACTACAGCCGCGCGCGCAACCTGCATAGGACAGCCCAGACCCTCATGCGCGACCATGGCGGGAGCGTGCCAGACGATCTGCACGCCCTGCGGGCCTTGCCGGGCGTGGGCGAGTACACGGCGGGCGCGCTCCTCTCCATAGCCTTCAATAAACCCGCCATTGCCGTGGACGCCAATGTGGAACGGGTGTTCGCCCGAATCTTCGATGTGGGCGCGCCGGTAAAAAGCGGCGTGGCCTCCGGCTTTATCCGGCGCATGGCACAAGCACTCATTCCCGAGGGCCGGGCCAGAGAGTTCAACCAAGCCCTTATGGAACTGGGGGCCCTGGTATGCGCCAAAAAACCGCGCTGCGCCGTCTGTCCGCTACAAGGCTTCTGCCAGGCCCGCCATCTGGGCATTACGGCGGAGCGCCCTGTGCCCGGCAAAAAAAGCGGATATACAAGCCTGGAAATCGTCAGCGGCGTGCTGGTGCACAATGGCCACGTCTTCATCCAGAAGAGACTGGAATCCGGCGTATGGGCGGGGTTTTGGGAATTTCCCGGCGGACGGATGGAGGAGGGCGAAAGCCCGGAGCAGGCTGTGGTGCGGGAGTTTGCCGAAGAAACTGAATTTCAGGTCAGGGCAGCGCGTTATCTCGGGCTTGTGCGCCACGCCTATACACGCTATAAAATAGCCATGCACTGCTTTGTCTGCACCCTGCTGCCTGATGCCACAGGGCAGATCCCCGGCCTGGGTTCTTCCGCTTTCCCCAAACCGGAACTGCACGCGGCTACTGCATACCGCTGGATTGAACCGGGCGACATTGAGAGCTTCACCCTGCCCGCAGGGCACAGAAAACTGGCAGACGCCTGGTTTCCCGAACTTTTGCGGCTATAGCGCACCAGAGATACTTATAGCGGGCTTTGTCCGCCTTAAACAAGTATCTCAAAGTGCAATGACTATAATAAGGACTCTCTGCCCATGGCGCGCCCTTTCCGGAGGCACCGTTACCCCAAAAAGCGCAATATCCTCAGGGTACTGCTCTTTACGGCCCTGCCCGCGCTTTTGCTTTGCCTGCTCATCGGGAGCGCCTTCATTCTGGGGGCAGACCAGCCGGACGATCCGCCTATGCCCATGCAACTTCACGACAGAACAGCCGATCTCGCCCCAGACGAGGCCTACCCACAGGGACCGCTTTCAGAAAATGTACGTTTTGACAAACTGGTGCTGGAAAAAGGATTGCGACGGCTCACTGCCTATGCCGGGGGCAAGGCGACCCGCGTGTACCTGGTGGCTCTGGGGGAAAATCCTGTCGGGGCAAAGGAATACGAAGGAGACAAGCGCACCCCTGAAGGGAGCTACAGCATCAATAACAAAAACCCGAGCAGCGCCTATTATAAAAACCTCGGCATCTCTTACCCCGACAAAAAAGATCTCGCACGGGCTAAAAAGGCGGGCAAGAGTCCGGGCGGGGATATCAAAATTCACGGTCTGGCACCCGAATTTGCCAATGTCGGCCGTTTTCACCGCCTGAGCGACTGGACCTTCGGATGCATAGCCGTGACCAATGAAGAAATGGAAGAGCTATTTCAGCGCACGCCTGTGGGCGTTCCCATTAATATTCTCCCTTGAACCCCTTATCTGCGGAAACATTCTATGAAAGTCATCATTTTCTGCGGCGGCAAAGGTACGCGTCTGCGCGAAGAAACGGAATTCAAGCCGAAACCCATGGTGGAAATTGGCGGTCGCCCCATCATGTGGCATATCATGAGCCGCTACGCCCGCTATGGCTTCAAAGAATTTGTGCTGCCGCTGGGCTATCGCGGAGACGTGATCAAACAGTATTTTCACGACTACAAAACGCGCAATTCGGATTTTACTATTGATCTGTCCTCGGGCGACACCGTGGTGCACAGCTCCGGGGCCTGCGTTGACTGGAAGATCACGCTCTGTGACACCGGTGAAGACACTGAAAAAGGCGCGCGCATCAAACGGGTCGCCCGGCATCTTGGAGACGGCCCCTTTATGGCCGCCTATGGCGATGGGGTTGCCGATATTGATATTGCCGCGCTTGTAGCCTTTCACAAAAGCCAGGGCAAACTCGGCACATTCACCGGAGTGCGCATGCCCTCGCGCTTTGGCACCGTGAGCACGGACGAACAGGGCAATATCGCGAGTTGGGAAGAAAAACCCGTGCTCAACCAGTTCACCAACTGCGGCTTCTTCGTGTTTGAAGCGGCCTTTCTTGACTATCTCACGGAAGAAGAGCACTGCGATCTGGAAAAGGCCCCGCTGGAGCGCCTGGCACGGGAAGGTCAGTTGGCCATGTTCCGCCACACCGGCTTCTGGCAGTGCATGGATACCCTGCGGGACTATGAACTGCTTAATCGTATCTGGGAAAAGGGCGATGCGCCCTGGGCAAGGAAAGGCTGATTTATTTCCTTAAATTTTGCTGGGGGGGACTCTGTCCCCTAGGCCCCCTGGCAGGGGATGGCATCCCTTGCACCCACATTTTTACTTTGTTTGCGCGCAGCACAAGCAAAACAAAATGAGAAGGTCTGGGGGAAAAGGTTTCCCCCAGACGGAGTTTGGGGGCAGTAGTCCCAAAAATAATGAGGCCTGAACCTAACTTGCAGTCGTCTTTTTGGCAGGCTTTTGGGCCGTTTTGCTGGCCTTGGTCTTTTGCTTGCTCTTGGCCGTCTTCTTACTCGTGCTGCCCTGGGCCGCAGCAAGTTTCGCCTTTTTGCCCTTCTTCTTTTCAGCCAGGGCCGCATTCATGGCGGCGCGTTCATTTTTCAGATATTCCGCATACATTTTCGCCGCTGTGCCGTCACGGGGAATACGGGTCGCCCCGGCATAGCGCCGGGCGAAATAGGCCTCGTTCAACGCTGATTCGGTGACGCTCTTCCCAGTACCGGGGCTGTGAATGAACTTGCCATCTCCGCTGTAAATGCCGGAATGCCAGCCGGAACGCCCGCGCGTGCCCTTAAAGACCACAATATCGCCGGGCTGGAGATCGCTTTTGTCCACCTTAAGGCCAAACATCAGCTGATCCCGCGCACGCCTGGGCAGGGCAATCCCGGCCTGTTCGTAAGACCAGCAGACCAGACCGGAGCAGTCGAAACCGCTTTGCGGGGAGTTGCCGCCGTACCTGTAGGGCGCGCCGATATTCGAACGCGCCGCCTCAAGCACATCCAGCTTTTTTTCCACAGCCGGAGCATCGGCAAGGGAAGGGGAGTCCGGCACTGCTTGTCGGGTGGCGCAACCAAGGCTGACAAGCAGAGCTCCCAGTAAAAAGAGTGAAAAAAGAGTGTGCCCGCATCTGTACAAAGGGCGCGTCCCTGATTTGGGGAGCCGCCCAGAGGGGTTCAGATTTTTCATATAGGCAAGGTATAATAAAAAACACCCCAGGGCAAGGCAGGGACAATATCGCCTCAAACTGGCTTTTCCCGCTCTTATCCTGTATATTACGCCAGAGACGGACCTGTCGGCCTCTCAATAAAAATATCCTTGAGGCTCTTCTATGAAACAATCCATGAGCTTTCTGATTCTGGCCGCTCTGCTTGCCCTGGCCTTATACGGCTGCGCAAAGGCCTCTCCGGCCCGGCTTGCAGACGATAGGTACCCGGAATATGCGGATGCGGCGGATAAAAAAGCCCCGCTGCCGCAAGGCCGTTTTTTTCTGCAAAGCGTGGACGGCCTGGAATTTGACGGAAAAGAACGCCCCGTGGAGATTGCCTTTGTCCAGGATGCGGCAAAAGGCACGCTCAGGGTGAGCGGAAGCGTCTGCAACCGCTTTGCCGGGCAGGGACGCCTGGAACAAGGACGGCTGACGGTCAAACAGATGGTAGCGACAAAGATGTTCTGCGCCGACCAGGAGCGCAATGCCCTGGAAAGCGCCCTGTTCCAGTATCTGGAACAGGGCGCGGAACTTTTCCATGAAGGCGGCATGCTTGTATTACGCGGCAAAGGGCGGGAGTTGCACTACAGGCTGGCACGCTGAGAGACGGAGCTCCGCCAATCAGGCTTCCACCGGCCGCACCTTGCAGCCCTGCTCCGCGAGATAGCGCTTGATATCCGCAATACTGTATTCCCCATAGTGCACAATGGAGGCGATAAGCGCAGCAGAGGCCCGCCCCTTGGTCAGGGCGTCCAGCATGTGCGCCGGGGAGCCCGCCCCGCCTGACGCGATAACCGGAATGCGCACGGCATCGGCAATAGCCCTGGTCAAGGTCAGTTCATAGCCTTCTTTGGTGCCGTCCGCGTCAATGGAGTTGACGCACAACTCCCCCGCGCCCAGGGCCTCGCAGCGTACAGCCCACTCTATGGCATCCATGTTCATGAAGGTCCGGCCTCCGTGGATTACCACTTCATAGCCCGAGGGCAGGCCTTCCCGCACCGGCACCTGTTTTACATCCATGCCCACCACAATGGCCTGAGAGCCAAAGGCCTCCGCCCCTGCGCTGATAAGGGAGGGGTTCTTCACCGCTGCGGAATTAATGGAGATCTTTTCCGCACCTGCCAGGAGTACAGCGCGCATATCCGGCACGGAGGCAATGCCGCCGCCTACAGAAAAGGGAATGGCGATGCTCTTGGCAACGCGCTCCACCACGTCAAGAAANNATACCCCGCCCTTCGGCTGAAGCGGTGATGTCGTAAAACACGATTTCGTCCGCGCCCTCATTGTAGTAGCGTCTGGCCGTTTCCACAGGGTCGCCGATATCCACGTTGCCCTGAAATTTGACGCCCTTGGTCAGCTTGCCGTTTCGCACGTCAAGGCAGGGTATGATGCGTTTGCTCAACATGTTGTTGTTCCCCTCAATTCAAGCGCTTTGTGTCCGGCAACAGCCCCTAAATCCGCCCGTCCCGCTTGTCCCGGCAGTAGGCATAAAAATTTTCCAGCAGCTTCAGTCCTGCTTTGCCGCTCTTTTCCGGGTGAAACTGCACTGCCCAGAAGCCGTCTTTGCCGTATGCGGAGCAAAAATCTTTCCCGTGGTGGGTAAGGGCAATCACCAAAGAAGGGTCTGGCTCGGTGTAGTAGCTGTGCACAAAGTAAAACTCCGCATCCGCCGGAATGCCTTCGAAAAGGCGGCAGGGCTTTTGCAGGCTGCAAGTGTTCCAGCCCATATGCGGAATGCCTATCGGCTCACCCGCCTCATCGCGCAGTTCCGGCGCAAAGCGCAGGCTGCGGCCCCGGACCAGACCCAGGGTTCTGGTGTCGCTCTCTTCGCTGCGCTCCAGCAGAATCTGACAGCCAAGACAGACCCCGAGCAGGGGTTTGCCGCTTTGCACCAGCGCCCCAAGAGTCTTGTCCAGTCCGGTTCTGGTCAGCAAATCCATGGCTTGCCGGGCCGCGCCCACGCCGGGAAAAATCACCCCTGAGGCGGCGCAAAGCTCTGCCGGGTCTGCCGTGATATGCGCCGGTATGCCTAAAGACTTCAGGCCGCGCAGCACGCTCGTCTGGTTGCCCGCTTCATAATCCAGTATTGCCAGCATGAGGTATCCTGATTGGTATGAAAGGGATAATCCTGTTTATGTGGGGCTTAGGCCCCAAAAGTCGTGAGGCCTGAGCCTAGTCGCTCTCTATCCCGAAAAAGCGGCGGGCGTTGTCGCCGCACAGGGTCCACAATTCTGCGGGGCTCAAGCCTTGTGCCTCGGCCATGGCCGCTATGGTGTAGCCGAGGTTGGCCGGTTCGTTGCGCTTGCCGCGCAGGGGCACCGGAGAAAGATAGGGGCAGTCTGTTTCCACCAGCAGACGATCCGCTGGAATGGACGCCACAGCCTCGCGCAGGGCCTGATTGGCGGGAAAAGTGACAGGACCGGGTATGGAAATATGCCAGCCGTTTTTGATAATGCGCTCCGCCATGCGGATGTCCCCGCCAAAGCAGTGCCAGAGCAAAGGATAGCCCGCAAAGCCCCGGTCTTCAAGTATGGCGAAGGTCTCCTCTTCCGCCTCCCGGCAATGGATGACCACGGGCAGAGCGCATTCTTCGGCCAGGGCGAGCTGTTTGAGCAGTATTTCTTTCTGAATGTCCGGCGGGCAATCCTTCCAGTAAAAATCCAGGCCTATCTCGCCGAGCGCCCGGATACGCGAATCGGCCTTGATTGCCCCGCGTAAAGCCTGTGTTGTTTCCGGGCCGTACCGCATGGCTTCTGTGGGGTGGATGCCGAGTATGAAGTACACATGGGGATAGGGGGCGAAGCGCTCTCTGCCCTCGGCCCAGGCTTCCGGGCTGAGAAAAACCTGAATGATCTGGGCCACGCCTGCGGCCCTGGCCCGTTCCATGACAGCCTCAAAATCCGGCAGAAACTGGCGGCTGTTCAGATGGGCGTGAGATTCCACGCCGGTGCACGGCAATTCCGGCGGCGCAAACCAGGGCTGCTGCTTTTTTTTGCTCACAAAAAACCGTCTCCAATTAAAAGCGCCCTACGCCAGATCCTGCCTGAATTGAAGCGACTGGCGCAGGGTTTCCTTATCCATAAACTTGACCTCCGCGCCCAGGGGAATGCCCTGGGCAAGCCGCGAAACCCGGATGGCCGGAAAGCGGCTTTGCACTCTGGCGCGCAGGAAGGAGGCGGTATTTTCCGCCTCCAGCGTGGCACCAAGGGCCAGGACGACTTCCGTGATTTCCCCTTCCAGCAAGCGGGCATCGAATTTTTCCAGGGCCAGACTGTCGGGCTGGACGTTATCCAGCGGGGCCAGGAGAGCGCCCAGAATCAGATAGCGGCCAGTGTAGAAAGCGCCGCTTTCCAGGGTCAGCATGCTGTCCCAGTCCGCGACCACACAGAGGATGTCACTGGAGCGGGAGGCATCGGCGCAGATCGGGCAGGGGTCGGAATCGGCAAGGGCCCCGCAGCGCCCGCACAGGTGCAGTTTATCGCGCAAATCGTGAATGGCCGTGCCGAGCCTGCGCGTTTCAGCCTCGGGCCATTGCAAAAAGGCCATGGCGCAACGCAGGGCAGATTTGGGGCCAAGGCCGGGTAGTCGCGCAAGCTGGTCAATGACGGCCTGGAGGGGTTCGGGTATTTTTTGCACGCCGGTGTCACGGTTAAACGGTTGAAAGGTCTGTGCCGGGCCGTTTGAAAAGAAGGGGCTCGGCAGGAGTATGGTCAGAAAAAACCGCTATGACAAGCCGGGGATTTTGAAACCGCCCGTCAGGCCTGCCATCTGCCGCTCGGCAAGCTGCCGGGCCTGGCGCAGGGCATCGTTGACGGCGGCGGCCACCATATCCTGGAGCATGTCCACATCCTCGGGGTCCACAACGGTCTTGTCGATCGAGACGGACACAAGTTCCAGCTTGCCGGAAACAACGGCCCGAACCATGCCGCCGCCGCTGCTGCCTTCCACGCGCTTTGCGGCAAGCTCTTCCTGCATTTCCGCCATCTTGTTCTGCATAAGCCGCGCCTGCTGCAGAATATCCTCCATACCTTTCATCATGCTTTCTTCCTTTCACATCTATAACAATATTCCAGCAACAGCCTTTGGGGAGAGCCGTGCTGCCTAACGGAGTTGGCCGTAATCGACCATATGCCCGCCAAAATTTTTTTGCACGTCCTGCACCAGTGAATGGCCCATAATCTCGGCCTTCAAGGCCTCGCGGCTTTTGCGCACAATCTCTTTCGCGGCAAGCACATAGGGCGGCACAGCCCCGCACCAGGCCTGCAAAAGCGCCTCAAAGCGCTGCCGAATGGGGGCTTCGTTCAGGCGTTCCAAGGTAAAGCCGTCCTGGGCCTCCAACAGCAGTCTGCCCTGTTCCCAGCGGGCCTCAAGCCTTCTCAGCAGGGCCACAAACCAGGGGGGGGCCTCCTGGGCTTCAGCCGCAGCAAAAATCCCTTCCCAGGCAGGGCCAGAAAAGGACTTTGCAGGGCCAAAATGCTCTGCTGGCAGCGGCTGCGCAGTCTGGCCCGCTTCAGAGAAAAGGGGCGCGTCAGACGAACCGCTTGCATTGGAGACCGCGTGACCCGCGCAAGGGATGGTATCCACACTCCCGCTGCCTGCCTCTGGCCTTGTTTGCACATGGTCAAACCGCGCTTCTTCAGCCTGATCAACGCGGGTGGGGACAAGAGCGCCTGCTTTGATACCGGAAGCGCTCCGGGCCGAGGCCTGCGGGGCGGCTCCCCGAAGGGGAGCGGGCGAAGTTCCTGTGCCAATGGGGGTGCTTCCGCCCGAAGGGGCGGAAGCGGGGGAGGGCGCGGGAGCAGGCCCTTTGCGGCCTGTAGCAGCCATATTTTCCAGAGCGAGAAGCTGCGGCAGCATACCGATGTTCAGCAGCAAAAGCTCAAGGGCCAGGGCCGGTTCCAGACTGGTCAGCACGCGGCGCTGTCCTTCCAGGGTCATTTGCCAGCAGGCGTGAATATGCTGCAAAGAAAAGTCTTGGCTGATCTCAAGATAGCGCCGGGCCTCATTTTCCGGCAGATCGACCACGGCCAGGGCCTGCTCCCCGGATTGACGCAACATGAACAGATTACGCCACAAAGAGGCCATTTCCCGCAAGAAAAAGCCCATGTCCAGCCCCTGCTCCAGCAAATCGCGCAAAAGCGTGCTGATCGCCACACTGTCGCCGCCCTTCACCGCCTCTAAAAGACCGATAAAGGCCTCCTGCCCGGCCAGGCCGAGCACGGAGCGGGCCGAAGCCTCGGTGAGCCTGCCGCTGCCAAGAGCCAGCACCTGCCCGAGCAGGGACATGGCATCCCGCACGCTGCCCGCGCCGCGCCGCGCAATCAGGCGCAGGGCGCTTTCATCATATTCGAGGCTCTCGGCGGCAAGCACCTGACCGAGATGGGCGAGCAGGGCGCTCTCGGGCAGGGGCTTAAAGACAAAATGCTGGCAGCGGCTGATGATGGTGGCCGGAAACTTGTGCGGCTCTGTGGTGGCCATAATGAAGGTCACGCGGGCCGGGGGCTCTTCCAGGGTCTTTAAGAGGGCGTTAAAGGCCTCGCGGGAGAGCATGTGCGCTTCATCGATAATGAAAATTTTATAGCCCCCTTCCATAGGGGCGTAGCCCACCACTTCCCGCAGGCGGCGCACATCGTCAATGCCCCGGTTAGAAGCGCCATCGATTTCAACAACATCCACGGCCCCGCCCAAGGTAATGGCCCGGCATTGATCGCAGGCGTTGCAGGGCTCGTTTGCCGGAGCCGTGCGGCAGTTGAGGGCCTTGGCGAAAATGCGCGCCAGGGTTGTCTTGCCCACACCGCGAGTGCCGCTGAAAAGATAGGCCGGGGCCACCCGCCGCTCAAGCGAAGCCCTGGAAAGAATGGCCTTGATCGTTTCCTGACCCGCGACCTGGGCAAAGGTCTGGGGACGGTATTTTGCGGTAAGGGCTGCGTGGCTCATAGGAAAAATCCGGCGGATGGAGTAACGAATGAGACGCTACGGCAATACCGGGCTAAAGGTCAAGAGGGGGAAGAAGAAGGCCCCGCAATCGATGTATGAAGCATGGCATTGACGGCACGCTATGCCCACGCTAAGAATAACAAGGACGATCTATAGGCAAGAAAAAATAAAAATACCCGGAAGCAATAAGCATATACACAAGCATCTAGGGATTGCACATGAGTGTGAAGCTATATCAAGTTGATGCCTTTACCGACAAGCCTTTTATGGGCAACCCGGCTGGCGTTTGCGTAGTGGATAAATTTCCGAAAGTAGAAAGCATGCAAGCCATCGCTATGGAAATGAATCTTTCTGAAACAGCTTTTGTAGAGTATGGAAAAGGATTTTTCAACATACGCTATTTCACACCGACTTGTGAAGTGCCTTTATGTGGCCATGCCACATTAGCCGCCGCGCATATACTCTACGAATTGGGCAAAGTCTCCCTTGGCGACAGCTTTATTTTCAAGGCAAAAGAAGACAATTTAGCTATTTCTTATAAAAATGGCTGGATAAATATGGTTTTTCCTGTTTACCAACTGGAATCAATTGATGTTCGGCAGAGTCTTGATCAAATATTTACCGTCAGTTCAAGAGAGATATACAAAAGTAACAATGATTGGCTGCTCATCCGTGTAGACACAGAGCAAGATGTTCTGGATTCGTACCCCGACTTTGAGGCGATACGCAGATACAATATCGCGGAATTAATCGCCGTAACCGCTCCGTCTCTTTCTCCAAAATATGATTTTGTTGTACGAGTGTTTTGTAACCCAGATTGCGGTATCACAGAAGATCCCGTCACGGGGTCGGCAAATTGTATTTTAGCTCCTTATTGGAGCCATATTTTCAAAAAGAAATACCTTCACTCAAAACAGATATCAAAAAGAACTGGGGAAATGAAGATCAATTTTATGGATAATTGTGTCGAAATATCTGGCCAGGCTGTAACAGTATTCGCATTAAGCGGGGCAATGTAACTATACGGTATAGTATACAATACGCCACTACCAGTAAATACACAATTCCGTGTGCAACGGGAAATGATATCCCTACTGTCTGAGCTCATAGAAGCTGCCTCTGCCACCATCTTTCCCCTGGTGCGCTTCACGAAAATCTTCTGGCGGCAAGAGTATGTGGGGGTATGCCTTTTGGCAAAGACTGGCTGGTTCCGCCACCACGGCTTTATTTCCCTGCCGGATACCCCGTTGATGCTCTTTCTGTCTTTCGCATCCGTCAAGCTTTCATAAAGACTGCACCCTGGCGGGAAGTGCGAAAGCCCCTTGTAGGGCATTTTGTTTTGCCCTGGCTCTTGACCTGTACCGGCATAGCGAATAAACTTAGTTTACGGTCTTAGTTTACAAACGGGAGCCCACTATGCAACAACAGCAACACAATTTACCCACCGTCAATATTCACGAAGCCAAAACAAACCTGTCAAAACTGGTCGAACAGGCGGCTGGCGGAAGCGCTTTCATCATCGCCAAAGCGGGAAAACCCATGGTCAAGGTCGTGCCTCTTGAAATGCCTCCGGTCAAAAGGCTGGGATTCCTCCAAGGACAGGGGCATATAACGGTCGATGTTGACACTTTCGCTTCCGCTGAAATCGCCGCCATGTTTGAGGGTGGCGCATGAGATACCTTCTTGATACGCAAATTCTGATCTGGGCCGCATTGTATCCCGACCAATTACCCTCTGATGCAAAGAAGGCTATCAATGATACTGCCAATGAACTCTATTTCAGCGCTGCAAGCGTGTGGGAAGTAGCCATCAAAAATGCTCTCCAGCGAGAAGATTTCCGGCTTGATCCATATATCATGCGCCGAGGGCTTATCGAGAACGGCTATATGGAATTGCCGATCAGCGGCATCCATGCCGCTACGGCGGGAGAACTGCCGTCCATCCATAAAGACCCTTTTGACCGGATGCTGGTCGCGCAAGCCAAGGCGGAAGGCATTACCCTTATGACGACAGACGCACTCATCGGAAAATATCCGGCGCCTGTGGTGCTGGTTGATAAGATGTAAGCGAGGGTTACCATGCGGCCCGGCAAAAGCAATGCGCCACACCGTCCATTCGGATTCGGACGCATACGGAAGAACCGCCCCGCCGTTTTCCGGCAGGGCGGTTCTTTGGACATTCTTTTTCAAAGGATTTTCGATGAAGGCTCCCAAAAACGACACCGTGTCTACAAAGTCTGATGATTACCCCGTTCTGCTGTCCGAGATCAAAGAGCGGATTCGCTCGGCGCAGTATGAGGCCCTCAAGGCAGTCAACAAGGAATTGGTCGGACTGTATTGGGACATCGGGCAGAAGATTGTGGTTCGGCAGAGAGGTGGTTGAACCGATAAACGATTCTCCACAGCTTATTGCCATTGGGGTTGATGAGGATAAACAACCCCTTGCCATCAAAGAGTTTGTAGGGCTTTGGCTCAGGTTTTGCCTTGCGGATACTGGTGTCGGATAGCTTCATTTTTGTGCCTACTTTCGGGTAAAAGTGAAATCTGGCGAATTTTGACCAGGTGTATACCCTAGCTATCGGGAGAGAGTGGTTTGCAAATTTTGGAAAGGCTTTCGTGTGTTTTTTGCAAATCAATTTCTCCTACGGAGACAACGCTTTTTTACCTCATTTGGGTGTTCCCTTTTTTTTGCCAGATTTAGCCCTCGAAATCAGCTTCGACACCCAAAAGTACACCCAAAGAAATTCAGGATTCAGGTGGAACTTTGCATATCGTTATGGAAAAATGATGCCAAACGAAAAGGCCAGAACTCAATAATTCTAGTGAGTTCTGGCCTTGTATGGTCCTTTGTGGACAATCAAATGGTGCCGGGGGACAGGATTGAACTGCCCACACGAGGATTTTCAGTCCTCTGCTCTACCAACTGAGCTACCCCGGCAAGAACGAGAGGAAGATTTACCGAATGTCCGTGGAATATGCAAGGATTTTTTCGTGCTCGGCGGATATTTCCTGGGCGGTGCCCTCCATTTTTGGGCAAGCCCTTGAAAGCCGCTCTTTGCAGCCTTATATGGCGGCAGGAGGAAGCCATGCCTGAGCTGCCGGAAGTTGAAACTATCGCCCGAACCCTGCGCCCGCAAATAGAGGGCAAACGCATCAGCGCCCTTGAACTGCTCTTGACCAGATCTCTGCAAGGGGAGACCGAGCTTTTCCCTCGCATCCGGGGCTGCAAGATCGACCGCGTGCTGCGGCGGGCCAAGCTGCTGCTGCTCTTTCTCAGCACAGCGGATGCGCCTGCCCACGCAGGAGAGAAAACCGAAAAAAACGGGGGGGAGCCTTCGCTTGTGCTGGCCTTTCATCTGAAGATGACCGGCGGGTTTTGCATCCTCCCGGAAGGAACACCGCCCCAAAAGCATACCCGGATCATTTTCGATCTGGAGCAGGGCGGACACCCGGCAACACGGCTCTTTTTCAACGATATCCGGACCTTTGGCTTCTGCCGGGTTATGCGGCCCGGCGAACTGAACGCCTGGCCCTTCTGGAGGGCCCTGGGACCTGAACCGCTGGAGGGCGAAGCTGAGGCCTTGGCCGCGCACCTTGCCCTCAGCTTCAGGCAGCGGCGGGGTGCAGTCAAGGCCGCGCTGCTGGATCAAAGCCTGATCGCCGGAATCGGCAACATATACGCTGACGAATCCCTGTTCAGGGCAGGCATCCGGCCCGATGTCCCTGCGGGCGGCATCAGTGAAGCAAAAGTACTCAAGCTAGCCAAGGCGATTCAGGATATTCTGCTTCTTTCTATACAGGAGTGCGGCAGCTCCATCCGCGATTACAAAGATGCCAACGGCAAGGCCGGGGCCTTTCAAAATTCCTTTGCCGTTTATGGGCGCAAGGGGCTGCCCTGCCCCCTCTGCGGCCAAACGCTTGAGAGCGCGCGCATTGCCGGGCGCAGCACGGTCTTTTGCGCAGACTGCCAACAATAAAAAATTCAAGCGCTGCCGTGCCGGAGCCGCTCCTTCTTCCTCACTGTTACTATTTTACCCATTCCCCCAGGCCGCGCTGTATCCTATCTATCCGGTTCTGGAGAACGGCCTTCTTTTCCCTGGGGTGAATAGAAAAAAATATTAATAAAATAAGTGTATTATCATTAAACACCCTCTTTGGCACGCTCTTGGCATAGAGTCCGCATTCCCATGACGGGACGAAAGCAACTCCATGACCTCAACAACGGCGGCAGGGTCTCCGGATTTCCCCGGCAGCATGCCGCGTACAAGGAGCAGTCGTATGCATAGGTTCAACAAAACTTTTCTCGTGGCAAGTCTGGGCCTGGTCGTTATTCTTGCTGCTGCCAGCGTGGCCTCCGCCCGCTGGGGCGGTCCTCAGGCGGGCGGCTGCGGGTACGGCGGCATGCAGCCCCTGAGCCCCGAAGCGCAAAAACTGGTGGAATCCTCCTATACCGCCATGGCTCCCCTGGCTCTG
>DBDO01000041.1 GCA_002293605.1 Desulfovibrionaceae bacterium UBA930 | reverse complement strand
AAGGAGTACACATAATCCAGCCCCACATGCATTGCAAGGGGAGTAGGCAGACTCCATTCCAGCCCGAGTCCCATGCTCCCATTGTCTCTTCCCAAAGCCCTGCCTTTTGCGGAAAAAGCAGGAGCAGCCAAATTTTGCAGTGACGAGCGCAGTATGATGCTCTCATCAGCGAACTCGTGATGCCAATGCCCGCTTGCGGAAAAGGCCATATTTTCCAGAGGCTGCCAGTGCAGGGCAAGGCCGATGGAAGAGCGGAAGGATTCGTAGTGTTCCGGTGCGACAGCAAGCGCCAGACCACCGCCCGATTCAGTGTAGTGCTCCATATTCGCGGAAACATAGGAGAGGCCGAACTCGGGCCGCAGCCTGAAGCCTTCTGTAACGGGAAATTCGTTGCTGGCAAACAAGGCGGCCTTCCAGAAGGACACAGAAGGCTCGCTTGCATAGCTACCGGAAGCTTCAGGCGAAATATCGCCCGGCACATCCCGCCCCTGCTCAAGAGTGTAGTGAGAATAGCCGCCTGTCAGGGTCAGATCCAGGGCAAAGATGTCGTTGAAGTGAAAATTTCGCGTTATCCCAAGGCCGATACCCAGTCCCTCAATATCGGCATTGTACTCTGAACCCTCGAAATCTCCTTTGCCCGCGTGGAGGCCTATGCCATAGCAGTACCTTCCCATTCTGTTGCGCAGGCCTGCGGAAAAGCCCGCGTACTCTGCATCAAGTGCCGTATGCAAAAAATCTCCTTTCTGCCTGCCGCTATGATAGAGTGGTCGTGCCCAGAGACTCCAGCCGGAACTGAGGGGAGCAGCGCGATGCCGCCCTTGTTCCGGAACAAAGCGAAGCTCTTTTCTGAGTATCTCAGAGGCACTTCTATCTATGGCACTGAGGCTGACAAGGGCCTGTCCGGTGGCCTGGGGCGTCAGAGAAGAGTAGACGCGCCGCAGTTCGTTCGTAAAGGCCTCGACATCCGGCTGTCCTGCAAGGCGGAAGAAAATTGAATGAACCGGGTGGAAAAAGGGGGAACCAGGCTTTGGGTTGTGATCCAGAAGCGAGCGCAGATACAGGCTGAAGTTTTGTAAACGCTCATTGCCAAGCTCCGCCGTATAGGCATTGTATGCCGGGGTAAAATAGGAAAGGGAGCGGGTGATGGCGTTCTGGAACACATCGTAAAAGTAGAGTTCCCATTCCACCGCGTGCAGGCTGCCGTAGGGAAACATCGGGGACAGGTCGTAGGCGGCGGGGTTCAGGGTCGTGTTGATGACAACTCCCCGAAGGGCGTCTATGCGGCCATCGCTCCCCGCATAGTCAGGAATGCTGCTACCAAGGCTCTTGACTGCCTCGGCGTATCCTTCCGAGGTTGTCCAGATAATGGGATTGATAACCAAGGCCCCGGGATAGACCACAGGGTTGGTGGCGGTAACTCCAGGCGCTTCCGTGTTCCAGGAGATGATAACGCCCGTATCGTCCGGCCCCTGGGCAAAGCGTAGTCCCCTGGCGGCCAGATAGTCTGAGGTATAGGTCCAGCCTATACTGTAGGCGGCAATCATGCGGGAAAGCAAGGCCTTGTCCTGGGCGAGCAATTCGCCAAGAACGCTGACCTTCATTGTGCTTGAACCCTGAGAATGGCTCGCCAGAATAAAGGGTCTGCCCTGGTTGTAGTGCTTCAGATAATACTGAAAGGCCGCCAGGGCGTCCACACCCGGTCCATCCCGCGTAAGAGTTTCCACTTGCTCCAGGGTCATGCCCAGTGTTGTAGCGGCATTGGACTGGCGGTAGTAGGGCGCATAGATATTGGCGATGTGATCGAACATACCGCTGGTTTTTTCAAGAACGTCCCTGGCTCCTGCCCGCATCTGGGCATCATTGATATCGGCGTAGACTTGGGTGCTGCCAACAGGAGGCCTCCAGGTGGAAGGATAGAGAAAAAACAGGTCGATGGCTTTATCGGCCTTTTGCGGCACGGACATCCAGTTAGCGGCCTGGGAATAGTCCGAAGGCGACAAGGCCGCAAAGGAGGCGCGCCCGGCACACAAAAGCAGAATACAGACAAAGGGCAGAACAGCGGCAGTTTTTTTCATCCGCTTCCTCTTTATTGTAATTTTGCTCTGATAGCGTTTCGAAGTGGCAGACTCTCCTTACGGGGTCTTATGCCCCGTGCGGGAGCTCAGAGGCAGAGCCCCAAATGTATGGAGAAACAACCCTAACGCCGCACAACGGGGTAGCTGTCCTTATGCGGGGCAAGAGCCTTGCCGAGCCAGTCAATGGCCCTGCCAAGCTGGCGCATGTTGGCCAAACCTTCACCGTCACTCGCTGCATCGCCCTTTTCCAGGCCATAGGCCATGTTCCAGTATGTCGAGCCCGGCACGATCATCTGGGAGATGAAAAATAAATGGTTGATGCTGTCAAATACGTGGGTGGCACCGCCTCTGCGCACCGCAACAACGGCAGCGCCTATTTTTCCGGCAAAGGCCGTGCCGTTGGCCATGGCCACAAAGCCGCAGCGGTCTATGAGGGCCTTCATTTCCGCGTTCACATCGGCAAAATAGGTGGGCGAACCCAGGATAAGGGCATCGGCACGGACCATTTTGGCCATGAGATCATTGAACAAATCATCGTTGGTGGCGCACTGCATATCCTTGCTTTTCATACAGTTTCCACAGGCCATACAGCCTTTGAGGGGCTTGCCGCCTATATGCTCGTATTCCGTTTCCCAGCCCGCCGTAGCCAGGGGTTCGAGAACGGTGTGGAGCATAAGTTCCGTATTGCCCTTTTTACGGGGACTGCTGTTGATTGCCAAAGCGTACATAAAAAAGCTCCTTGTCGTTTGTCATGAGCGGTAAAAGCCGGAGAGGTGCTGCGCCTAAGGACAGTCTTCACATAAGGGGAGAATAAAATAAAAAATATTGCCTTCTTCACAGGGCTCATAGCCGGACAAGCCTTTGTGCTCGGCCATAATTTCACGCACAAAGAACAGGCCGTGTCCGGTGCCGTATTGCCCGGAGGCATTGGAGGCCCGGAAATTGTCGTCAAACAGGTGCCCGGCTTCTTCCGGCGGAACGGGCGGGCCGGAACTGAACACAGAAACCTTGACGCCGGGAGCGCTTGTATCAAAGGCATCAGGAAGTATCTCGACAGCACAGCGCACACGGCGCGGCGCTCCTGCGCTGTGCGGCGCGGCATATTTGACCGCATTGGCGAGCAGATTGGCCAAAACCTGGCTGAGAAGACCGAAATCCGCCTCAACCAGACAGCGGGAAGAGGGGAGTTCTGGCTGTAGTTCGGATACCAGCACATTCCCTTCCTCAAAAAGCGGTCGGAAGCGCTCAAACTGCGGGGTCACCACCCGCTCGCAAATATCGATTCTGGCCGGGCGCAGCACATAGCGGCCAAGATCAAAATGACTTTGGCGCAAGAGGCTTTCCAGAAACAGGGCGCTGTTTTGAAAAGTTCCCAGGATATCCCGGACCTGTTCGGTCATTTTTTGCAGATGCCCGGCCAGTTTCTCCTGTACATTGGCCTCAGGGACGCAGGCGGCGAAAAGGGGATGGAGATCGCTGATCTGGCTTTCAAGCCTGCCGAGCATAAGCTTAAGGCGCAAGTTGGGCGTAATGATGTTGTGGCCGATATCATGGGCCAGCTTGCGCAGAAAAAGCACATGCCGCGCATTGCGCAGGGCCAGGATTTTGTTGTCGAGGCAAAAGCCTACCCGGTTGGCGTATTTTTTTAGAAAGAGCCGTTCATGGCTTTCAAGCTCGTGTCTGGCGTATATAATCAGCACACCCATGGGCGTTTCATCGCTGGAAAAACGCCCTTCGCTGAGGCCCAAAGCCTTTTTTCCGTACACGGGAACATGACAATGCAGCCCATCGTTCCAGATTTCGGAACGAATTTCCCTCAAATCGGCTGTGCCGGAGGAAGTAATTGCAGGAGAAACCCGAATAGGGCGGTCAGCCTCGTCTTTTAAATGCAACTCCGCATCATATTGAAAAAACATATGTAATATGAGCACAGCAAGAAGATGCACATGCTCGATATCTTCAAACTCCTGGGCCAGATCAAAAAAAATATTAATGGCGCAAGATTCCGACGCGCTGAAGCCATAGGCGGCGTAATCCTGCATCTTGCGCTGAATGCGGGAACGCACGGTCTCTATACGGAGGGAGGGACCGTGGGAAAGGGAAGTCAGAGTGGCACTGCTCATGAAAATACCCTGCACATTCGCAATCTGCCGCTGGCGGAGCGGAAAAAAAGGGCCTTTTCGTCAACAGATTCTTTCGCCGGGGCGAAAATTCGTATGGCTTTAATGTATAGCGCTTTTAAGCGAAAAGTAAAGAAAGCACTGATGAATGAGCTTTGAGAAAAGCTTGAATTTTTTTCATTTGGCAAAGAGCGAGGGAATTTTTCTATAGGGGCCGAACGCTTTGTCCTGACTTGGAGGAAAAATTCGAGCAGGGCTGCCACAGGGAAATAAATCCGTATTTCCTCAATCAGGACGGGAAAAGATGATAATGCGCATTGACAGAGCCCTCTGAACAGAGCGATAAGAAATGCATGTCATATGTTTTATGTTCGGATTGTTGTAAACGTTTTCATTTTTCATCGCCTTTTTATGGAGGAATGATGACTGAATGCAGCGACTCGCAAAAGGGCAGGGAACGCCGTGTGTATCCGCGCGTTCCCCTGGACGCTCCGTTTTTTGTAACCCTGCGCAAAAGCGATGGGGAGGAAACGCCCTCTTTGATGGTCGATTTCGGACGCGGCGGCGTGCAGCTTGCCTTGCCGCCGGGAACGCCGGCAAGTTTTCATTTTTGGTTGAGCCATCACGTTCATGTATTTGGTTTGCCCGAAGCCATTGCATGCAGCCGGGAAGGGTGCAAGGGCATGATTACCTGGGTCAGCGCGGAACGCTGCGGGGTGCGTTTTGAGATACCGCTGTCCCTTTCCGATGAGGAGATCTGCCTCATTCTCAAATCCCTCTGATACCCCGCCGGGCGTCTTTGGCGCTTCCACAAAAAGGCGCAGGGAGGGCCTTGAATGAAGAAAGCGTTCCTTTTGCTTCTTGCCCTGAGCGTCTTTGCAGGCGTGGGGTACCGGCTGTATGCGCAAAAAAGGGGCAGCCCTGACGAGCCTGCAAGTCCTATCGTTGTATACGGCAATGTTGACATCCGCGATGTCTCGCTGGGCTTTCGGGTATCCGGGCGTATCGCGGCCGTGCTGTGCGAGGAGGGGGACCGCATCGGCAAAGGGCAGGTTGTTGCTGTGCTGGATAAAAAACCCTTTCTGGATGAGGTCGCCCTGTATACGGCCTTGCTGAGAGAGGCCGAGGTCGCGCGCAACAAGGCTGAAAAGCCCTTTTTACGGCGCGCTGCACTGACCAAAATCGGGGCCATTTCTGCAGAGGAGCGCGATGATGCCGAGGCTGCCCGGGACGAGGCCCAGGCCAGGTTTGCCTCGGCCGAGGCGCGTCTGGCGCAGGCAAACACCAATCTGAGCGATACCGAAATTCTCGCCCCTGATGAGGGAATCATTCTGACCAGGATACGCGAACCGGGCGCAGTGCTTGCGGCGGGTGAACCGGTATGCGTTCTGGCGCTGGATTCCCCGGTATGGGTGCGCAGCTATATTGACGAGCCCAATCTCGGTAGGGTCTTTCCCGGTCAAAAGGCCACGATCCTGACGGATTCGGGGCGGGAATACGAGGGACAGATCGGCTTTATCTCCCCGCAGGCGGAATTCACGCCAAAAACAGTGGAAACGGCGCAGTTGCGAACGGATCTTGTGTACAGGTTACGGGTCATTGTGGACAACCCGGACAAAGGCTTGCGCCAGGGCATGCCTGTGACAGTGCGCATTGCAAGGAAGGGCGGGTGACGGACCGGGAGGCTTCGTTGCAGGCCCCGCAGAGTCAAGGGACATATGCCGGGCGGGAAGCGCTTGTTGTCTTTCACGATCTGCTCAAGCGCTTTCCGGGCATGAACAGGCCCGCTCTGAAGGGCATCTGCGGCGCTCTATACCCAGGGAGCGTGACAGGCCTCGTGGGGCCGGACGGAGCGGGCAAAAGCACGCTCATGCGTCTTTTGGTCGGTCTGCTTTGTCCGGACGCGGGCAGCGCGCGTGTTGTCGGCTTTGACCCCGCTTCCCAGGCCGATCGCATCCACCCCCTTACCGGCTATATGCCCCAGAAGTTCGGCCTGTATGAAGATCTGAGCGTTATGGAGAACCTGAGGCTCTTTGCGGATTTGCGCGGCCTTGCCGGAGCGGCAAGACAAAAACGTTTTGCCGAACTTTTGCGCTTCACCGCTCTGGAGCCTTTTCAATCCCGCCTGGCAGGCAAGCTTTCCGGGGGCATGAAGCAAAAGCTCGGCCTGGCCTGCGCCCTCTTGGGCGAACCGCGCATTCTGCTGCTGGATGAGCCGAGCGCCGGGGTTGACCCCATTTCGCGCCGGGAACTCTGGCGCATGGTGCAGGCCCTCCTGCCCGGCGGCATGGCTGTTGCCTGGTCCACCTCCTACCTGGATGAGGCCGAACGTTGCGATGCGGTCATTGTGTTGAACGAGGGCGCAGTGATTTATGACGGCGCGCCCGCCGACATGCTGCGCAGCGTTCAGGGCAAAAGCTGGGAAATCTCCGGCATAGCGCCACAGCGCCGCCGCGCGCTGCTCATGGGCCTGTTGAAAGAAGGGCAGGTGAAGGACGCCGTGCTCCGAGGCTCTTCCATACGCATTGTCACTCAAAGGAAAGAGCAGGGCGGAGCACAAGAAGCGGTCCTGGGAACAGGCCCTGCCGCGCGTGAGTGCGCGGGCCGCTGGCATCCAGCCCAGCCGCGTTTTGAGGACGCCTTTATTGATATGCTGGCCTCCATGCAGGAAGGCGGCCCTGTGGACGCTTTTGCCCTTGAAGGGGCGATAGTTGAAGAAAAGCCGGATAGCGGCGAAGCCGTTATTGAGGCCGAGGCCCTGAGCAAGCGATTTGGCGATTTTACGGCTGTGAAGAACAGCAGCTTTCAGATTCGCCGGGGCGAGATTTTCGGCCTTCTCGGTCCCAACGGCGCGGGAAAATCCACTATCTTCAAAATGATGTGCGGGCTTTTGCAGCCAAGTTCGGGCACAGCCAGGGTTATGGGGCTGGAACTCAAGCGCTCCTCGGCAAAAGCCCGTATGCGCATCGGCTATATGGCCCAGAAGTTTTCCCTGTACGCCTCACTCAGTGTACTGCAAAATCTGCGTTTTTTTTCCGCTCTGTACGGCCTTTTCGGAAAAATACGACAAGAGCGTATCGCCATGGCGGCAAAACTGTTCGGCCTGGAGGCCTGTCTTGGCATGAACGCGGAAAACCTGCCCCCAGGCTTCAAGCAGCGCCTCGCCCTGGCCTGTGCGGTCATGCATCAGCCGGACGTGCTTTTTCTGGATGAGCCCACGTCCG
The DNA here is from genome assembly GCA_002293605.1 of Desulfovibrionaceae bacterium UBA930. Taxonomy (GTDB): domain Bacteria; phylum Desulfobacterota; class Desulfovibrionia; order Desulfovibrionales; family Desulfovibrionaceae; genus Frigididesulfovibrio. The sequence goes on along the minus strand of DBDO01000041.1, from coordinate 25,080 downwards.
GTGTAGATCCGCTAACCAGACGGGAGTTCTGGCTGCATATCAACGCTATGGTCAGTAAGGGCGTAACTGTGATGGTTACCACCCATTTTATGGATGAAGCGGAATACTGCGACCGCATCGCCCTGATCTACAGGGGAGAGACTATCGCCATTGGCACGCCCGAGGCCTTGAAAGAACAGGCAGGGGGCAGTGGGGGGCGTGGGCTTTCCCTGGAAGAGGCCTTTATTGCCCTTGTGGAGCAAAGCGAGGCCCGGCATGAAAAAAATACGATGCATGAACATGAGCAGGTGAAAGAGAACGGACCATGAAACGCCTTGCCGCCCTGATTCGCAAAGAGAGCCTTCAGATTCTGCGGGATCCGAGTTCCATTCTGATCGCCTTTGTACTGCCGCTGATCCTGCTCTTTATTTTCGGCTACGGGGTCAACCTGGACAGCAACCGCATCCGTGTGGCCCTGGTGCTGGAATCAAACACGCCGGACATACTCAGTCTGGCCACGGCTTTTACGAATTCCCGCTTTTTCGATACCCGCGTCGGGCAAGAACGGCGCACCTTCAGCCATGATCTGGGCAAGGGGGCGATCAGGGGAATTATCGTCATTCCGAGCGATTTTTCCGCCAAAAACGCAGGCTCTGCGGAAGGCGCACCCCTTCAGGTCATCACAGACGGCTCCGAGCCGAATATTGCCGCCTTTCTGCTCAATTACGCCAAGGGCGTTATCCAGGTGTGGCTGAAGCATCAGGGCGAAGATCGCGGCAGAGCCGCAGAGGAGCGGATCGCGCTGGAGTCTCGCTTCTGGTACAACGAGGAACTGAAAAGCCGCAATTTTCTCATTCCGGGCTCCATTGCCGTGACCATGAGCCTGATAGGCACGCTGCTGACCGCCCTGGTTATTGCCAGGGAATGGGAACGCGGCACTATGGAAGCGCTCATGGCAACACCGGTGAGCATCATGGAAATTCTGCTCGGCAAGCTGATCCCCTATTTTCTGCTCGGCCTTGGTTCCATGAGCGTGTGCTGGCTGGTGGCCGCGCTGTGGTTCAACGTGCCCTTTCGCGGCTCCTTTCCGGCGCTCCTGATCGCCACGGCAGTCTTTTTATTAAGCGCCCTGGGGCAGGGGCTGCTTATTTCCTCTTATGCCAGAAACCAGTTTCTGGCCTCCCAAATCGCCCTGATGAGCGGATTTTTGCCCGCCATGATGCTTTCCGGCTTTGTGTTTGAAATCGCCTCCATGCCCGCGCCGGTGCGTGGCGTAAGCTGTGTGGTGGCGGCCCGTTATTTTGTGGAAAGCTTGCAAACCCTTTTTCTGGCCGGGAACATCTGGCCCGTGCTCCTCTCGGCCCTTGCCGCCATGCTGCTTATCAGCGCCGCGCTCTTTGCACTTACGGCAAAAAAAATCGTGAAAAGGCTGGATGCCTGAATGCCGCACCGTGTCACCGCCCTTGTCATAAAGGAACTCCTGATCCTGCTGCGGGACCCCAGAAGCCGCATGCTGCTGATTGGGCCTCCCATCCTGCAACTTTTGATTTTCGCCTTTGCCGCAACACTGGAAGTAAAAAACGTTTCTCTGGCTGTCTATAACGAGGATAACGGCAGGCACGGCCATGAGCTGACGCAGCGTCTGGCCGCTTCCCCCAGCTTCAGCTTCCTTTACTTTGTCAAGGGCAGGGCGGAACTGCGCGATCTCGTTGATCGGCAAAGCGTGCTGGCGGCTGTGCATATTCCTCAGGACTTCTCACGCAGCATCGCCTCCGGCAAACAGGGAAGTCTTCAGGTAATTCTGGACGGCAGGCGCTCCAATGCGGCTCAGATTGTGAACGGCTACATCGCCCAACTGGCCTCGCAATACAGCCGGGAGCTTTTAGGGCCGAAAGAACGCGCCTTTTTGCCGTTTGTTGAAGAACGCAACTGGTTCAACAGCAACCTCTTATACATCTGGTTTACAGCCCCTTCGCTGGTGGGCATTTTGTCCATGATTCTGGCCCTGGTGCTCACGGCCCTGTCCGTGGCCAGGGAAAGGGAGCTTGGCACCTTTGATCAGCTTTTGCTTTCTCCCTTACAGGCCTATGAGATACTGGCGGGCAAGACCATTCCTGCTGTGATAGTGGGCGTTATCGAGGGCATGCTCATCTGGGCGGCAAGTATTCTATTTTTTGACGTGCCTTTTACCGGCTCCTTCTGGCTGCTTTTCCTCACCATAGTGTTGTTTATTCTATCCATTGTGGGGGTGGGGCTTTTTATCTCCGCCCTTGCCAGAACGCAGCAGCAGGCCATTTTGGGGGCCTTCACCTTTCTGGCTCCAGCGGTGATGCTTTCGGGCTATGCTGCGCCGGTGGAAAATATGCCGCCCTGGCTCCAGACCGCGACCTGGTGCAATCCGCTCAAGCACGCCCTGATTACTCTCAAGGGGCTCTTTCTTAAGGATATGTCCTTTATAGACGTGTGGTCCAATACCTGGCCCATGCTGATCATCGGCTTTGGCACCTTGCTCTTGTCTGGCTGGTTTTTTTCCAGGCGGCTGGAGTAGGAGGGGCTGGCAAGTCTAGAGGAATAAAAGGTAGCACAATATTAAAGTTAACATAATTTATATTATGGGCGCTTTATTAATCCGCGCTGCACTGTCTTCGGGCTATCGCTTAAGCTGACACCGCCTTTGAGCGGCAAGCCTTTTGCCTGCTTGAATAGCCAAGCTCAGAATTTTGGCTATGGAATTGTTTTGTTGGATTGGGCGTACAAAAGCTCATGGGACATGAGGCCTTGAGCGTTTTGATTGATGAAATTGAAAGAGATGAAATGGCCGCGCCTGGGGACATTCCCTTAAGCAGCCTTCGGAACTAAGGCAGATCAGGATGGCTGACAGAAGCAGATAAAGATAAGGGAGACTTAATCTTCAAGTAAGGGATGAAGAATACCTAACGAAGGGACAAGCCCTTGTACCCCATTTCTGCTTTGCTTGCACAACGCGCAAGCAAAGCAAGATGAGGGGGTCTGGGGAAATCATTTCCCCCCAGACGGGCTTTGAGGCGGTAGCCTAGAAAAATAATGAGACCTGAACCTAGTCGTGCTGCTCTACCCTATTTTCCGTTTTGCTGCTCAAAACCTTGCCTGCGGCGATAATACCCTCGCAACCGGCCTTAAGGGCCAGCTCTGCTAATTCCGACAGCGGGAGTGTTCTGTTGGGGAGCACGCGCAAAAGCATGGGCAGGTTGACGCCGGTGAGCACTTCTACATCCGTGCGCGAGCCGAGCAAGGAGAGGCTGAGGTTGGTGGGGGTGCCGCCAAACATGTCGGTCAGCACCAGAACGCCTTTGCCATTGCTCAAAAGGTTGACGGCTTCTTTCAGCCTGAAGACGGTTTCATCCACGGCGAGAGCGGAATCGGTCTGGATGCAGGTGCAGTCCTGTACTGGTCCGGCAATGGATTCCGCCGCGCGTAACAGGGCGCTGCCGTAATCCATATGCGTAACAATAATAATGCCTGCCTGTAGCCCGGAGTCGGGCGGCTGCGTTTGTTCTTCCATAGGCATGAAACACTGCTCCTCTTTGCGCATGCAATGTACTAGCCAAGGGCGAGATGGCGGTGCTCCAAGCTCAAGGAATAGCCGTTTTCCCGCAACATACGGGCCAGGGCCTCCGCCACTGCCACCGAACGGTGCCTGCCGCCCGTGCAGCCTATAGCTATGGTAATGCGAAAACGCCCTTCGGACTCGAACTGGCTCAGGGTGAAGCGCAAAAAATCCGCCAGGCGGGTGAAAAATTCTTTGCCGGGCTCCTGTTGCAGCACATAGTCGGCTACTGGCGCGTCCAGGCCGGACAGGGGCTTCAACTCCGGGACGAAATAGGGATTTTGAAGAAAGCGCAGATCAAACATCATGTCCGCCTCGGAAGGCGTACCGTATTTAAAGCCAAAAGAAAGCAGGTGAATGCGCAAAAGCCTGTTCAGGGAACGTAAATTTTTCCACTTGTCCTGCAGTACCCGGCGCAAATCGTGAATCGAGTGGCTGGAAGTATCGAGCACAAGATCGGAACTTTTACGCAGCTGCCGCAACCTGTCGCGCTCCATCCCGAGGGCCTGCTCAAGGCCGAGTCCTTCTTTTTCCAGAGGGTGAGGACGCCGCGTTGTTGCATAGCGTGTCATCAGCACCTCAGGCCTGGCCTCAAGAAAGAGTACACGCGGAACAAAACCCATAGCGCGCAGCTCTTCCATCGCCTGCGTATACTCACTGTTAAAATCACTCTGTCGCAAGTCCATACCCAGGGCTATGCCCTGGTAGCCGGAGCCCTCTTTACGGATCATCTTGGCTATTTGGGGCGCGAACACCGCAGGTAAGCCATCGACAGTAAAAAAACCCATGTCTTCGAACACGGCCAGGGCGGTGCTTTTGCCGGATCCGGAGAGACCTGTGATAATAACCAGGGAGGCCTCATCTCCGGCTTGTGCAGGGGGGGATGTTTGCATTGTCATGAGTATCAGGGGGCGACCAGCACTCGCCAAAGCTGCTCCCGATTCCCGGCCAGCAAAACTTCGGAGCGAAATACAGGGTCTTTGGCCCGTCGTGCTATTTGCGCCAAAAGGCGTAGGTGTTGCCCTGCTTCTTCTTCAGGCGCAAGGATAAGAAAAAAAATATGGCAGTCTTTTTCAGAAGAGCTAAAAGCAACGCCCTCACGGCTGCGTCCAAAAACAAGCAAGGCAGACTCAAGCCCGGCGGCTTTGCCATGGGGAATGGCCACTCCATTCCCCATGGCGGTTGAGCCCATATGTTCCCTTTCGCGCAAACTATCAACAAGAGCGTGGCGATCAAGCCAGGGCCGGGCCGCCACCAACGGCTCAACAAGCTCCGTCAGCACATCCTCGCGCGTGGCGGCCCGCAAGTCGGGGAGTACCGCCTCAAGCGGAAGAATATCCTCTATATTCATCGCACAGATCGACAAGTTCTAAAAACCCGGATCAACAAGGCCGAAGCCACCCTGTTTACGGCGGTAGATAAGATTGACCCGCTCTGTTTGCGCATTGAGAAAAAGAAGCACTGTTTCATCGCGCTGCATAAGCTGCAATGCCGCTTCTTCAGCGAACATGGGTTTGGGTTCGACTTTTTCTTCTATAATCACCGGAGGCGAATCTTCATCCTTGGTTGCAAAAGGCGCGCCTTCAGGGGCCGCATCCACAGGAATTTTTCCCGAACGGCGCTTTTCCTTCATGCGCTCCCCATATTTTTTGAGCTGCGCTTCCAACTTGTCGAGAACCATATCCACGGTGGCGTACATGTCGGAAGACTGCTCCATGGCAGTAATGGCAATGCCATCGCCGGACAGCTGAACATCCGCTTTGTGGCGGAATTTATCCACCGTAAGGACCACCGTCATTTCAACGGATTCAGCCTTGTTCACAAAACGTCCCAGCTTTTCAAAGCGGCGCTCGGCATAGCGGCGCAGGTGATCCGACGGCTCAAAGTTTTTAAAGGTAAAAACGATGTTCATGCGGCCCTCCCGGAACAAAGAAAAGTGAAGAAGTTTCTGTGGAGAGGAGTTCCTTAGCCTTTATGATCATTGTAGCGGAATGGCCCGTCTTGTAAATAGCCTTTTTCCCCTAGGCGCGTAAGGCTTTGGAGAAGTCCTAGAAAAAAGCCCTGCGCTTGGAAGAAGAAGGAATATCAAGAGCGGTGCGGTATTTTGCGACAGTACGGCGGGCGATATTAACTTTTAAGTCTTCCTTTAAAAGTTCGCCGATACGTTCATCGCTCAGGGGCTCTTTACAGTCTTCTGCCGCAATATATTTTTTTATCAGGGCTTTTACGCTTTCCGAACCGACCTCGCTGCCATCGTCCAGAGAAAGCGCGCTATTAAAGAAATACTTTAATTCAAAAATGCCATAAGGGGTTGCTGCGTATTTATTTGAAGTAATGCGGCTTACCGTTGATTCGTGCATGCTGATGTCATCGGCAATATCCTTAAGAATCAATGGTTTAAGTCCTGATACCCCATTGAGGAAAAAATCTTTTTGAAAGCGGACGATGCTCTCCATTACTTTGTACAGGGTGCGCTGCCTTTGATGCAGGCTTTTAATGAGCCAGGCTGCGGCGCGCATTTTTTCCTGAAAGTATTCCCTATCTGCATCTTTGGCCGCGCGCAGGCTGTCTTCATAAAAGGAGCTCAAGTGCAGCTGGGGCAAGCCCTCATCGTTCAGAGCGATGAGGAATTCGTCATCCAGGTGGTATACAAAAACATCGGGGGATACATAGGATGGCTCCCCCCCGCCGAAGCTTGCGCCGGGAAGCGGATCAAGGCTTTGAATTATATCCAGGTATTCCTTCAAATCTTCGGGGGAAAGCTTGAATTTGCGCAAGATTGGCTTATAGCGTCTGGCCTCCAGGTCTTCAAGATGCTCGCTGACGAGCGAAGTCAGTACGGGATCGCGGTCATAGCCCAATACTTCCAACTGCACCATAAGACACTCCTGAGCGGTGTGCGAAGCCACGCCGACAGGATCAAAACGCTGCACAGCCCTAAGAACGCTCTCAACCTCCTGCGTGCTTACGCCCGCAAGCGTGGCGATATCTTCGTGCGTTGCCTGAAGATAGCCTGAGGAACTGAGATTGCCGATAATGGCCTCTCCTATTTCCTTTTGCTTTTCCGTGAGGCGTGAAAGTCTGAGCTGCCAGTGAAGATGCCCCTCCAGGGTGGGCTTGGCAGAATAGCGCGCTTCAAAACTGAAGCCGTCTTCAGAGAAGATTTCATTCTCTCTGGCGGAAGATTGACGGGAGGTGCTGGAAAAATCCCCAAGGTAGTCTTCCCAATCCGCATTGCGGGCAGCCTCTTTCGAGTAGGCATCGTCAGCATCGGCGCTAAGAGGGCGCAGCTCTTCCGCCTGAACCGGTGCTTCATCCACAGACTCTTCGAGAAAGGGGTTCTCCATGAGCTCCTGCTGCACCGTTTCCAGCAATTCCACACGGGACAGTTGCAGCAGTTTAATCGCTTGCTGCAACTGGGGCGTCATGACAAGTTGCTGTGAAAGTTTGAGTTGTTGCCTGAGCTCAAGCGCCATGAGTAGTCCTTGCTGCTTGTGATATTTGGCATAAGGCAAGGGAAAAATCACCTGCCCGGCACGCTCAGGCGGCAAGTATTACCCCCAGGAGCATGGCCTTATACTGCCATAGCGCTCAAGGTTATGCAAGCTCTGTGCCTATTTGGAATCGCTGCCCGCTGTCGCAGCAGCCTCTTCCAGACGCCGCAGGACATAGTCTGTGCTGTCTTCTGTCGGGGAGTCGATGTCAAAGCAGCGCGCGTCTTCTCCCAGCAGTCCGCCGGGTACGAGATCCCCCTGTTCTTCGGGGTCGCCTGTCATATCGGCATAAAAACATAGCGAGAGCCAACGCGCTTTCGGGTCATCGTCAATAATATCAATAAGCACGAACAGTTCACGTTTTTTTTGTGCTTCGTGTCTGGCGCGCAAAGAATGGCTGATGCCGGGGCGGCTTTTCCATTCGAGGCTGACGCGGTCCAGCCTGTTGAGCAAGGCATGCATGGCCATAAACAAGGGCTTTACGGCGCAGGGGTCGTCAGTCCAGCCCTCAAGAAAAGCGGAAAGATCAGACAGCACGGGGAGCGCTCCTTTTTAGCAGGGGGTATGGCAATGAGAAGTTCAGCGTTTGGCGGGTTCCAGCACCACAAGGCTTTCTACATGCGGCGTATTGGGGAACATATCAACAGGAAGGCAACGTATGGGCTTCCAATGCCGGGCAAGTTCGGCCAGATCCCGGGCCTGGGTGCCTGCATCGCATGAAACATAGAGGATGCGGTCGGCCGTGGTCTGGCGCAAAGCCTCAAGGGCCGAATTGTCAAGGCCCGCACGGGGAGGATCAAGGATGATCACATCAGCCTTGGGCACGGATTTGGTACGTTCGGGCGTCAGTACGCCCTGGTAAAAAAAACAATTGGCAAAGCCCAGTCGTTCGCTGTTATTTTGCGCGGCAATCACCGCATCGGCCTGAATTTCCAGGCAGTAGACCTCGCGGGCCTGCGGTGCGAGGTAGAGCGCGATGCTGCCGATTCCCGAATAGATGTCCCAGACTATCTGGCTGCCGTCAAGCCGGGCTTCACGAGCAATGAGGTTGTAAAGAAGGCTTGCCGCACCCGTATTGGTTTGCAAAAACACGTTATGCGGCACTGTCAGCACAAGCTCCCCAAAGCGCTCTTCATAGCTTGAGGCCCCGATCTGACGGATCAGGCGCTCCCCTTGTGCCACATTACTGTGCTGCTTGCGTTCCAAGTGCGCAAAGCCCGTGAGCTTGAAGGCGCGAATCAGCTCCTCACCGAGCAGGCGCACCGCCTCGGTCTGGCTGAGGAACTCTTTTTTTTCTGAATGTTCGGCGTATGCGCTCACAGGCTCATCATGATTGGCCCCGGTGATGCATTCCACGAAAAACTGCTGCTGCCCTGCCGGGGCATATTCCGGTGTATGAATCACCAAAAAGCGCAAGTACCCTGTGGGGACTCCCTGGGCAGAAGGGGTCCAGGCGGCAAGGCCCAGCCTTTTTGCGGCCCGGCGCACATGTTTGAGAATATCCATGGCCGGTGCGGGCTGCATACCGCACTCTGTCACTTCTACAACAGTATGCTCCTTGCGCTTTCGCAGGCCGAGCAGAAGGCCGCCCCCCTCCGGGGCCTTTGTAAAGGCATAGGCCATCTTGTTGCGGTATTCCCGTTCCTTAGGTGAGGGCTGTACCGCAGATATTTCAATATCAGAGAGTTTTCCGATACGAAAAAACGATTCCTCTATGCGTTTGCGCTTCCATTCCAGCTCAAACTCACGGGAGCAATGCTGCCAAAGGCAGGCACCGCACTCTTCGGCATGCGGACACCATAAAGGACGAACATGGGGGGAATGCTGAAAAACTTCAAGCACTACCGCTTCAATAACGCGTTTTTTTACCTGAACAACGCGAGCAGAGACATGAGCCCCCGGTAGCCCGCGATCTAAAAAGACCACCATGCCGTTATGGCGCGCAAGCCCTCTGCCCTCAACCGTAAGATCCGTTACAACGAGGTAGTCGAGGACATCGCCGGGGCTACAACTGTTTGCCTGTGTTTGCGATGCTGACGTCACGAGTGTAACCTCACTACAACCAGTCAAACCAGTCTCTCCACGAGCCTTCCCTTTTCAAGCGAATCGCTTCTGCCCGCTGTTCCCGGTCTTTGATAAAGGCCGCTTTCGACTTGACCTGCGCATGCGCATAGATATCCGTAACATCGGAATATCCTTGAAGAATAGTATTGTAGCGGGTCAATGCGGAAGCGTAACGCTCCATACGAAAATAAAAGTCTGCAAAAAACAGTTCGTGCTCGGCAAGAAGTTTACGGCATTCGGCCATTTTTTCAGCCGCCACAGGGGCGTACTCCGTAGTCGGGTAGCTTTCGCGCAAACGCTGGAAGTAGGAATAGGCCTCTTCAATCTGCGTTGCCGGGCGATCAATGGAGGGGTAGCCATTCATGTTGGCCATGCCGATATTGAAAAGAACGTAGGGCATGGCCTGATGGCGGGGGTGCAGGCTTTCAAACTCCTTGTAGGAATCGGCTGCGGCCCCCCAGTCTTCATCCAGAAAATAGCAGTCGGCGAGAGACAGCTCCGCTTCAATGGCATAGGGACTGAAGGGAAAATTGTCTTTGAGCTTGGTGAAGTACCCGCTTGCGGAAACGTAGTCTTTTTCCCGCATGGCATCGTTGCCCGCCTCAAACAGCTCCTGGGCCGTGTCTTCCGGAGGCGGCAGGTAGAAATAGTCGATAATGCCGCAACCGGAAAGCAGCACAGCCAGAAGAGGAACCGCTAAAAAACGCAGGAATGATTTAGCCATGCTGTTGTTCCAGATAGGTATACGCAGAGTTCGCTGCGGTGGCTCCATCTCCAACGGCCGTGACGACCTGACGGCACAGCTTGGAGCGAATATCTCCGGCTGCAAAGACGCCGGGCAAATTTGTACGCATTTCCGTATCGGTTTCAATAAAGCCGCCCCGATCCCGCTTTAAATCCGGCGGTAACACGGGGGCTGCGGGCTCAAAGCCAACGAAAATAAATAATCCGTTCAGGGAAAGAAATTCTTCCGTACCCTTGTGAAGATCTTTAAGTGTAAGACCTTCAAGCTGCTGCTCACCGTGCAGGCTTGTAATAACCGTGCTGCTCCGCAAGCTCACGTTGGGCAGAGCCTTGAGCCGTGAAAGATAGAGCGGAGCGGCGCGAAATTCGTCCCGCCGGTGAATCAGGTGCACATGGGAGACTATTTTCGCCAGATGCAGCGTTTCCTCCACTGCGGAATTCCCCCCGCCCACAACGGCAACAGGCTGATCTTTAAAAAAATTGCCATCGCAAAGAGCGCAATGTGAAATCCCCCTGCCCAGCAGTTTTTCCTCATTGGGCAAACCCAACTTACGGTACTGCACGCCTGAGGCGATAATCACCGCAGAGGCGGAAATCCATTCCCCGCCCGCAAGAAGGCGTTTGCTGTCCCCTTCTACTATAAATTCGGTAATTTCGTCATGAATGCGCGTGATATTGTCATACGGCTCAAGATGTGCGGCCAGGGAGTCCGCCAGTTCGTAGCCCTTCACTCCCTGAGGAAAGCCAGGGTAGTTTTCAATTTCAAAGGTTTGCAGAAGCAGGCCGCCCGGAGCCAGCTTTTCCGCCATGGCAAGGCGCATGCCAAAGCGTGCGAGATACAAGGCGGCGGCGACCCCGGCAGGACCTGCCCCTATAACCAGCGCATCATAGTGCTTCATTACGCAAGAGCCTTCTTGTCCAGAATGTCTTTGAGACTGCCTTTGGAAAGTGCGCCTGTCATCTGCTCCACAACCTGCCCGTTTTTGAACAGGATCATCGTGGGAATCGCCCGAATGGCGTATTTACCAGGCGTGGAGGGGTTTTCATCGACATTCATTTTGACTATGGAGACTTTACCTTCGTATTCCCCGCTCAGTTCATCGATAACAGGACCGAGCGCACGGCACGGACCGCACCAGGGCGCCCAGAAATCCACAAGCACCGGAATGGAGGAACGCAAAACAAGGGAGTCAAAATCACCGTCAGTCACCGCATTGGCCATAAAAAATCTCCTTATATTCGCCGCCATATTTTTCAATGAAAATAGTGTGCGCCCGAGGCGCTGTCAAGCTTCTTTACCATCCATGGGACGCTTTGCAAAACATATCGTCAGGAATGCGTCTGCCCCGGGGCACCGCTTCCATGTCAAGCGCATGCCGGTATCCGGAAGATGCCAGAAGCCAGCCGAGATAGGCTGTCATGGCACCATTATCCGTGCAAAGGGAAAAGGAAGGGGCTGTAAAGCGCAGCCCGGCTTCTTCCGCTGCATGCGCCATTGTTTTTCGCAGCAGTGAATTGGCGGCCACTCCCCCTGCGAGGATGAGCGATCTGAAGCCCCCTCTTTCCTGGCGGGCCAGAGCCTTGCGCACTTTACACAGCAAGGTTTCAACAAGCGCAAGCCGGTAGGAGGCACAAAGATCAGCCAGGGCCGCGCGGGCTTCTCCTTCAGGCAGCAACAGCTCTCCGCTCCGTACATCCCAACTGCGACCTGGGAGCGTGTGGGCCGCAAGATAGGTCGCCATTGCAGTTTTCAGACCGCTGAAGCTGAAGTCGAGCGTCTCGTTATCACAATAGGGCCGGGGAAAAAGCCGGGGGGAGGGACTGCCTTCATTGGCCAGCATATCGATATGTCGGCCTGCGGGATACGGCAGGCCGAGCATTTTTCCGGCCTTGTCAAAGGCTTCTCCGGCTGCATCATCCAGGGTTTTGCCAAGAGGCTCCAGCGCGTCAGGCCCCGTAACCCGGTACAGGTGCGTATGCCCTCCGGAAACAAGCAGGGCCAGGGCGGGAAAAGTCAGCTCCTGCTCCAGCCCTGCTGCGAAAATATGGGCATGCAGGTGATTGACACCCAGAAAATGCGCGCCCGTACCCAAGGCAAAAGCCTTGGCAAAGGCAACTCCCACCAGCAGGCTTCCCAAAAGCCCCGGCCCGCGGGACACGGCAACTACATTGACAGCTTCCGGCACTGTCTTTGCCTGCATAAACAGGGCGTCACACAAAGGGCCGATAAGCCGGGCATGTTCGCGAGAGGCCATTTCCGGAACGACCCCCCCGAAAAGCGCATGCATATCGGCCTGGCTCGCATCGATTCGGGCGATGAGTCTGCCCTTGTCAACAAGGGCAAGAGCAGTATCATCGCATGAGCTTTCTATACCAAGGCACAACATGTAATAAACATATATTCCGTAAGTAATGAGACCATGTAAAAGGAAAGCATCGCATGCACTACTGCCGCAAGCGGCCCATGACATGCTCCACGTCCTTGCGCGATCCTATATAAAGAGGCACGCGGACATGCAGACTTTCCGGCACGATATCCAGAATGCGCCGCGTGCCGTCCGTGGCCAGTCCGCCCGCCTGCTCGGCCAGAAAGGCCATGGGCGCGGCTTCGCACATCAGGCGTAGTTTGCCCTTGGGATGCTCGGGATTTTTATAATCCAGCGGATACATAAAAATACCGCCGTAAAAAAGGGTCCGGTGAAAGTCAGCGACCAGAGAGCCCACATACCTGTGCGTGTAGGGCTTTCCCCTGGGGTTGGCCTTGCCTTTAAAGTTGGCAACGGTCAGGGCCGTGGCCTCATCCCAGAAGCTCGTGTTGCCCTCGTTCACCGAATAGATTTTCCCCTGTTCCGGGATACGCAAATCCGCGTGCGAGAGCAGGAATTCGCCCACACTCGGGTCAAGGGTGAAGGCATGTACCCCCTGTCCTGTGGTATACACAAGCATGGTGGAGGGGCCGTACAGCACATAGCCTGCTGCAACCTGTTTGTACCCTGGCTGGAGCACATCGTCTGCCACAACATCCTGCTCTGCCGGAGAGTTGCGCCGCAGAATCGAAAAAATAGTGCCTACGTTGATGTTTACATCGATATTGGACGAACCGTCCAGGGGGTCGAAAATCAGGATATAATCACCCTTGCTGAAACGCTCGGGAATGGGGATTATATCCGCATTCTCCTCCGAAGCCATGCAGCAAAGGGCTCCGCTGCGCTGCATACGGTGAATGAGGATTCTGTTGGCGTATTCATCAAGCTTTTGAACGTTTTCTCCCTGCACGTTCACTTCGCCTGTCCCGCCGAGCACATCCAGCAAACCAGCCTTGTTTACGCTTCTGGCGATAAGTTTTGCTGCGAGAATAAGATCGTATAAAAGACGGGTGAATATGCCGGTGGCTGCGGGAGACTGCTTCTGGTGCAGGAGCAGATGTTCCGTGACTGTAATCTGCCGCCCCTGGTAGGCGGGCGCTGCGGATGCTGACGACATGGGCGACCTCGCGGGGTAAAAAGAGCGGGTCCAGGGGATTTCAACCCCTGGCGGGAAAAACAACGAACTAGGCCTCTATCAACGCTGCTATTGCGGCTCGGTGCGGGGCGGGGCTTCCGGCGCAGGAGTTTCAGGCCTTGGTGCGAGATCCGCTTCAGGTATCGCGCCCGTCCGTCCTCCTGCCTGTTCCAGTGCGCCAGCTTCTTGCCGGATTGCAGGAGCCTGTGCGCCCGGTGCTTTGTCCGCGCTGCTCTCTTGCTCTGCTGCGCGCAACGCGCTTTTTTCAACAACAGGCGCGCCCTCCGCAGCAAGGGAACTGGGTACGGCGTTAAGGGACAAGGCGTATACAATGGGAAAATTGCCAATATAGCGGGTTGTCCAGAAAAAACCGCTATTGCTGTCCCCTATGGTTCCGTAAGATTTTTTACGCAAGCTTTCCGCCCAGTCCTGGGTCGCAAGGATCGAGCCTGCGCCATAGCGCCCCGGCCAGAGCAGCCCGGCAGGAGAGGCCAGGGCAAAAGCGCCGGGGTCATGGGTCATGGTGGCCAGCATGCGGGGATCGAAATGGCAGACGATGAGACCGCGCAAGCTTTCCGCCCCGGCACCGTACACCGGGTTTGCGATGTACACTTCCGGACCGGCGTCCGTTATCTGGGCGTAAGCGCGCAGATCGCCGGGACGCTGCTTGGGGTCGGGCTCAAGCAGCGGGGTCACATCAAAGACCTTGGCAAAATGTTCGGGATACTGCGCGACCAGGGCCCCGTTCTTATCCACCAGGGCAACCCCGGAAAGCCAGGGAAAACGCCCTACCATACTCATGACCCAAGCCTGATCCGGGTTGTGATCGCTGTTTTCCATGGCTCTGACAAGGCGCTGCAATTCGGTATCGATCGTGTGCACTGCCTCGCCAAGGGCAAGTTCGTAAGCTTCGCAACTGCCTTGATCGTCCATGTCAAGCTCTGCGGGCGTGTTCAGATAGTTGGAATACTGCCGCTTGGTAAACTTCCAGGAATCTTTGACCATCTGACTCTGGCCGCAGGCGCTGCATACAAGGGCTACAGCGGCAAGCGCAATAAAAAAAGAACGGTGCACGGGATTGCTCCTGCAACAAGTAAAAGTGAATATTTCAGCGAGCCCTGTCTTCCAGGCGTTGAGCCAAGGATTCCAACAAACTGACGAGACGGTTGCTTTCTCCGCTACCTGAAGCGGTCGCTTTATCTTCCGCTTTGTCCGCAACAGCGGCTGAGAGTTTCATGCGGGTTTCAAGCTCTCCAATTCTTGCTTCAAGGGAGTTTTTTTCTTCATCAGAGACATTTTGCACCAGTTCATGGTAGATATCAAGAGCCCCGGAAATATCCCCCTGTTCCGCCAGGACTTCCGCCATGGAGCGGGTGCGCAGGGAAAAAGCTTCTTCTGAATCTTCGTCTTCAGCCGAATCGTGAGCAAGCCCTTCTTTTTCAAAGGCAGCCCCAGGGGACTCTTTTTCCTCTATGATCACCGTATCGCTTGCGGGAGAGTTCGTAAAGCTCAGGGGCTCCCCGGCAGGAGGCCTGGCATGTGGAGCAAAACCCGTGGGGGAAAGGGGCGGGATTGCCTCGCCAAGCATGGACTGAAGCCCCTGCTCGATAATGGCAGCCCAGCTTACGGCCTTTCCTTGCAGGGCCGCGGAAAAAAAGCGCATGGCCAGGGCTGCGTCATGAAAGGCCGGGGTGCCTGCGAGCATTTCGCTCCAGGCCTTCCAGAAGGCGGGGTACAGGGAAAATATACCGCCGAGGCTTTCTATCTCTTTATGCAATCCTTCTTCATTGTTTTGCAGGTGCAGGAGTTCAACGAGCAAAAGGCGGGCTTCAACATGATCCGGGTGCCGCAAAAGGCCTTGGTGCAAGGTATTGACAGCCTCGGCTGCCTGACCGTCAGAGGCCAGAAGTTTTGCCAGCGGAAAAAAGACCCTGGAGCCGGGTTCAAGCTCCAGAACCTCTCTGTACCACTCAATTTTTTGTTTCATTCGGCAAAACTCCTGAAGGGTCGCCATCGCTTTCTCCGGGGAAAATATAAAGTATTTCGTTATTCCGGACGAAGTTCAAGCGGTTGCGGATGGTCTTCTCAATATATTTTTCGTCAGATTGCAGCAGCCGTATTTCCTTGCTGATCTCCAAATTGCCCTCCCCGGTCCGCCTGATGCGATCCTCCAGGGCTTCGCAGCGCAAACGGAGTTCCTTATAGGCCATGATGCCGCCCTCCCCCCAGACAAGGGCGTAGACCAGCACCAGGTTCAGAAACAATGATGCGGCAAGCGCAAGGCGGCGCGCAAGCATAGGCTACTGCAACACCCTTGCGCCAGCCCCCGAAGAAACGCGACCTCCCAGAGTTTCCTTGAGTTCCTCAAGAAAACGCCCTGTCGCGATTTCAATGCGCTGAACATCATTTTCGTCAATACTGAGCTTTTCAAGACGAAGCATCACATCCTTAAGTACGACAAACTCCTTTTGCAGGGCCGCCCCTAATTGCGTTTGTTCCAGCGCGCCTTCCAGCTCAAGAATGGTAATCAGGCAGTTGCGCAGACGGCAGGTACGAGAGTCGCTGTTCATGTTCCGCTGCCTCCCCTGTCCTTTTTTTCTCCTTCTTTCCTTTTCCAATCCCGGTAAAAATTAAGGAAGTAATTGCATCCTGAAAATACCGTGAGAAGCAGAGCAATGTAAAGAAGAAACATGCCGATGCCGTGCAGGGGGACGCCAAGCAGGGGGTAATGAAGGATCAGCGGCTCAATAGCCACAATCTGCAATACCGTTTTCAACTTGCCGTACCGGTCTGCGGCGATCACAACGCCCTCTTCCGCCGCGATGGCCCGAAGGCCGGTCACCATAACGTCCCGGCAGATGATGACTATGGCCACCCAGCCGGGAACCCAGCCATTCTGGACCAGCATGATCAAAATGGAGCTGATCAGCAGCTTGTCCGCCAACGGATCCAGAAACTTCCCCAGGCTGGTGATCTGGTTTTCCCTGCGGGCCAGATAGCCATCTATCAAATCGGTAAATCCGGCCACGGCGAACAGCAGCCCTGCAAAAAAACAGGCCCACGGCCCCTGGTGCATCAAGAGCCCGATGATCACGGGCACAATTGCAATGCGGCTTATGGTAATCTGGTTGGGCAGGTTCAATATTTTCATGAAAATCCGTTTCAGCGAAAAGCGTGGTTCAGATACAAACTTTACAGTATCGCATCATATAATACGATACTCGCGGCTGTTGCGCAATCAGGAAAAAGCGGGCGCTCTACTCTGCGGGAGCGGGCAGAAGCACGGCAGCATCCTTTTCCGCTGCCTGAGCAATCGCTTCGGCCAGAGCCAGAAAGTCGCGCTTGGCTGCGGAGTCCTCTTGCAAGGTCACAACCGGAGCGCCCGCATCAGCGGCAACGACATTGATGGGATCCAGAACAACGGCCCCGAGAAAGGGAATGCCATAGTGCTCGGCCAGGGCCTTGCCGCCCCCTTTTTTGAACAGGGGAATCTCGTGCCCGCAATTGGGGCAGGACAACCCGCTCATGTTTTCCACCACGCCAAGAATGGCACCCCGGGCATTTTGCAAAAAGTTGACGGCCTTACGCACATCGGCAAGAGAAATTTCCTGCGGGGTTGTGACCATGACACTTAAGGCCTTTGGAATGGTTTTCAATATGGCCAGATGTTCATCCCCAGTGCCCGGAGGGGAATCAATGAGTAAAAAATCAAGTTCTCCCCAGGCAACATCAGCCAGAAACTGCCGGATGGCAGCGGTTTTTTTGGGGCCTCGCCACACTATGGCGGTATCTTTGTCTTTTAGCAGAGAGTCCATGGAAACGACATGAAGATTGGGCAGGTATTCGGCAGGCAGAAGTTTTTCTCCCGCTGCGTCCATTTCCAGCCCGAAGCCCAGACCAAGCAGATTCGGCACGCTCGGTCCGTGCATGTCCACGTCCATAATGCCCACCTTGAAGCCTTTTTGCGCAAGAGCCGCCGCCACATTGACGGTAACAGAGCTTTTGCCCACCCCGCCCTTGCCGCTCATAACGAACAGGATGTGCTTGATACGCCCGAGCGTGGCAAGAATTTGAGCGTCCTGTGCAGTAAAGGGATCGGTCCCGCCCGGGGCCGGAGCGCAGGAGGCGCAGCCCGAGCCATCGCTTCCGGCTTTTTTACAGGAAGAAGCGGAACGGCAGGCGCTTGCCGCGCCCTGCGGGGCTTGTTCAAAGGGATTGGCGGACATCGAGTCTCTCCTTAAAGTATTACTTGAAGAATATATTATGCCTTGCATCACCAGCCGTGGCTGCCTACCAGATCAACAAAGGCCACAGGTTCGAGAGTATCCTGAAGCACCACGCCTTTTTCCTTGCGCACGCGCACCAGGCGCTGCCCGCGCCTTTCACCGCCAATGGGGATAATCATCAGGCCCGGGTCGGCCAGTTGCTCCACCAAAGGCTGCGGAAGCGAAGGCCCCCCGGCCGTGACAATGATTCTGTCAAAGGGCGCGGACTCGGGCCAACCTTCGGTGCCGTCCGCCAGCTTCAGGCGGATTTTTCTGTAGCGAAGGCGCATGAGCAAGGCCCCGGTACGCGTATACAAATCGTGCAGACGCTCCACAGAGCAGACCTCCAGCCCCATTTCGGAAAGCACTGCCGCCTGATATCCGGAACCGGTTCCAATTTCCAGCACGCGCATACCGGGCTGGGCCTCCAGAAGCTGAGACATCGCGGCAACAATATAGGGCTGAGAAATGGTCTGCCCATAGCCGATAGGCAGGGGGCAGTCTTCATAGGCCTGGCTGTACAGGGCCTCTTCCACAAAAAGATGACGCGGCACTTTGCGCATTGCCGCAAGCACGCGCGGATCGCAAATGCCCCGGCTGGCGATCTGCTCGCGAAGCATACGATTCCGGCTGATCTGGAAGGTGCCCATACCTTTTCGCCTCTTGCGCCATATATGTGGCGAAAGCTTCCTCGCCCCTTGTTCGGACTCCACATGCAAAGCGCTCTTTCTGCTCCTTGCATCCGGCAATTGTACCCGGTATGACGATACATCGGGTTCTGGCATATACAGCCATGCCTGTCAAATGCTTACCCTTCTGCCCGCCCTTTGAATTAGCGCTTGAAAAACGGAAAAAAGCGTGTCATGATTTATTCTAGACTTTTCTCTGTGCGGGCAGGGCTCCGTATCGAAGTTCGAGCGTATTTCCCGAAAAAGGCAGCGTGGCAGTACGCCTGTCTGCGCTGGGCTTTCCGGACTTGCGCGGCCCGTAACTACTGTTTGTATAATCCATCCCTGTAATAGACCCGGTTTTGTGGAGGCGCGCATGCTTTTGGTCCGAGATGTAATGACGGAGAAACTGATTACCTTAAGACCCTCGGATTCTTTGAAAACAGCGCGGGAAATTATGGAAAAGGCGCGCATACGCCATCTGCCGGTTCTTTCTCCGCACGGCAGGTTTATCGGCCTGCTTTCGCAGCGCGATCTCCTCAAAGCGACCGTTTCCCATTTTGCCGATGTGCACGAAGATGTTCAGGACCAGATCGAGGCCGGTATTCCGGTATCGGAAGTCATGTCCACTGATACGCTGACCATCCCGCCGGAGATGCCCCTCAGCCGTGCCGGAGAATTGCTGCTCACCCATAAAATAGGCTGTTTGCCGATACTGGAACGTGGTCTTTTGCTCGGTATTTTGACGGAATCGGATTTTGTAAAAATCTGCCTCAGCTTTCTGGAAAAACTTCAGGAGGAACCGGCACCCGACAACGCGGACTGAACACGTCCTGTATCGTGAGGGATATGTGATGACCAAAAGCGCAAAAAAAATTTCCCTGTTGTTTATAGTTCTGTTGACACTTTTTCTGCTCGGCGGCCTTTTCCTGCTTTTTCAGGATAGGGAAGGTCCGCAAATCACCTTCTCTCATACCTTTGAAAGCATTTCTCCCGACTTGCCCGTCTTTGTCACTGTCCACGATAGCGCTTCATCAGTCAAAAGCGTGGATATACGGGTCCGCTTTCAGGAAAATGAAGTGCCCATCACGCTCCAGACATATTCAGAGGGCAAGCAGGAGCAGACTGTGCCCTTTTCGCTGGCCAACGCCGGGCTGAAAAACAACGATGTCTTTGATCTGGAAATCACGGCAACAGACGGCTCTTTCGGGGGCTTTGGCTTTGGCAACAAAAATACCGTCATCCTCCCCCTGCGCCTGGATACGAGCCCTCCGCGCATATCCATAAAAAGCTCAACCCCTTACGTTCGTAAAGGGGGGGCTGCCTGCGTGGTCTACTCCCTCTCCAAGGAGGTACGGCAGACCGGCGTAAAGGTGAACGAGCTGTTTTTTCCCGCCTTTCGTCAGGACAACGGCGAGTACCTGTGTTTTTTCGCCTTCCCCTACTTTATGGATAACAAAGATTTTAACCCGCAACTGGCTGCCCTGGACCGGGCTGGCAACCTCAACA
The DNA here is from genome assembly GCA_002293605.1 of Desulfovibrionaceae bacterium UBA930. Classification (GTDB taxonomy): domain Bacteria; phylum Desulfobacterota; class Desulfovibrionia; order Desulfovibrionales; family Desulfovibrionaceae; genus Frigididesulfovibrio. The sequence goes on along the minus strand of DBDO01000041.1, from coordinate 5,270 downwards.
CTATAGATCTGCCGGTCACCCGTATGAACAGGCAGTTCAAACAGGACAGCATCGCCATTTCCCAGGCCTTTCTGGATGAAAAGGCTGCGGAATTTGAAAGTATGGTTCCCGGAGATATGAGCGACATTGAACGTTTTTTGGCGGTCAACGGTCGCCTGCGCCGCGAAAATGCCGCTGCCCTGCTGGAAATGGGCAAGAACACAGCCCCACGGGTTCTCTGGCAGGGCTCCTTCCTGCGTTTGCCCAGGGCAGCCTCCAGGGCCGGTTTCGCCGACCGCAGAAGCTATCTCTGGGAAGGACAAAAGATAGATGAACAAACCCACCTCGGTTTTGACCTGGCTTCCCTAAAACAGGCTCCCGTTCCCGCCGCCAATGGCGGCACGGTTGTGTTCACCGGTTCGCTCGGCATTTACGGCAAGCTGGTCGTCATCGATCACGGCCTTGGTCTGCAAAGCCTCTATTCGCACCTGAGTGAAATCAGCGTTGAAAACGGACAGCAACTGAACAAGGGAGACATTCTTGGCAAAACAGGCACCAGCGGCATGGCCGGAGGCGACCACCTGCACTTTGGCATTCTGCTCTCCGGCCTTGAAGTAACCCCGCTGGAATGGCTGGATGACCACTGGATCAAAGATAACGTGATAGACAGGGCCAAAGAGGCCGGGATTGCCCTGCCCGAATTTATACCCTCTCCCCCTGCCGAAGCTCCGGCAGAGAAAAAAAAGGCCCCGGTGAGAAAGGCGCGGCCCGGCCAAAAACGCCCCTAAGATCTATACAAACCTTGTCTACATCAAATGCCGCGTAAGTCATCAGGCAATGCTACATCAACCTGGCACCGTTCGGCACCGGGCGTTCGGGCCTTGCGATGACAACTGCGCCCTCTGCATCCGTAAAACCGCAGAGTAAAAATTCCGAGAGAAAAGGCCCCACCTGTTTGGGCGGAAAATTGACCACGCCCAGAATCTGCCTGCCTTCAAGCTCCTCGGGGCTGTAGAGCTTCGTAATTTGTGCGCTGGTTTTTTTCTCGCCGATCTCCGGCCCGAAGTTGGCCCATACTTTATATGCCGCCTTGCGGGCTTCGGGAAAAAGCTCCACCCGGATAATGGTTCCCACGCGCAATTCCACCGCCTCAAACTCGCTCCAGGAAATCGTCTTCATACTTTAGCGTCTCCGCAGCTTTTCCACTCGGGTAACAGTTCATGCAGGGCGCGCTCGTGCGCCTGGGCCGATTCTTCTGAAAAACATGCCAGAACAAGCTGTTGCGGCATATCGTGTTCCGCCAGAAAGTCCCTGATCGTATGAACAGCCACACGCGCCGCCTCTTCTTTGGGATAGCCGTATGCGCCTGTGGATATGGCCGGAAAGGCCAGACTTGCCGCGCCCACCTTTAGGGCTTCAATCAGAGCATTTCTATAGGCATCCGCCAGAAGCTGCGCTTCTGCGCAGCCGCCGCCCCGCCAGATCGGTCCCACTGTATGAATGACCCAGGCGGCAGATAGGGCATGGCCGCGCGTTGTTCTGGCCTGCCCTGTCGGGCATCCTCCAAGCCTGCGGCATTCCGCGAGCAGGCCGGGTCCGGCGGCCCGATGAATGGCCCCGTCAACGCCGCCGCCGCCCAGAAGCGACTCATTGGCGGCGTTGACGATAGCCTCTACCTTCAGGGCAGTAATGTCACCGGTTATAAGCCGGATGCGCCCGTACGCTTTCGCGTGCGCTGCATTACACCAGCCGGGCCACATGATCCATGCGTTCTCCGGGCAGAAGCGCCACAGGCGGAATGTCTATCAGCGTGTAGCTGCCGGGAGTAAGACGCATTGCGGCCCGTGTGCAGGAAACCAGCACCTGGGCGGTCAGGGCAGGGTTGTCGATGCGCATGTCAAAGCACAGGCGTTGATTGCTGGTCAGGCCGGAGGAGCCTATGCGCTCCATGAGCACGCCGTGGGAGTTGTCGGCTGTTGCGTCAAGCTCGGCCTGGTCAGCGACAAAGCGAACATCCAGCGGGTCATGGCTGAAATACTCGTCCGCAGCCAGCCTGGCTTTGATATCCTCCGGCGAAGCGCCCTTTTCCGGCAGGACATAGACCAGACGGGAGTGGCGCCCCCCGCCAATGGGAATGGTGATGGACGTGGCGTCCGCCACGCCTTGTATGGAACGGGCCGCGACCGAATGCCCCATGGAGCGCCCCCGGCCGAAGTTGGTAAAGGTGGTTCCTGCGGGCGTCATGGCCTCGAACAGGGCGCGCAAGGCCGAATCAGTGCCGGGGTCCCAGCCTGCGGCGGTAACGGCCACGCGGCCTGCCTTTTTGGCCGCCTCATCCAGCCTGCGCACCACAGCTGGCACCTCGGCATGAATATCGAAACTGTCAATGCTGTGCAGCCCGGCAGCCAGATAGCGGGCCGCATCGTCCGGGGCCTGACGGGAAGGCCCGCACACAATGGCCGCATCCGGCCTGCCCTTGGCCTTGATCAGGGCCTCAAGATCGGCAAAGTCGGGAAGGCCGCGTAAATCCTGAGCCTGCGTTCCCAAAGAAGCGGGTCTGCGAATAATGCCAAGACAGCGCATATCGGGCGCTTTTTCCAGGGCCGCTATCGCATGGCGACCGATATTGCCAAGGCCGTGCACTACAACGGAAATCATGGTCATGAGTTCTCCTTGATAATACGTACATATCTCATGCTTCGGCCCCTGGCCGAGGCATAATGACTTCTATGCAGGCTTTCATACTAGCCCAATATCCCCCGGCCCGCAATCGTCCCTGGTCAAATTTGTACACCGCGCTATAGACATTGCAAAGCGCCTGTGGCAGGTATATATTATGAGCCCGTTTTTCGCCGGACTTTTCCGGCTCTTCTTTCCGGAGGCCATACATGTGGGAATATACTGATGCGGTGCGCGAGCACTTTTTAAATCCGCGCAACGCAGGTGAAATGAAAGACGCCGATGCTGTGGGCGAAGTAGGCAGCCTTGCCTGCGGCGATGCCCTGAAGCTTTTTCTGAAAATCCAGGACGGGCGGATCGTTGACGCCTCGTTTCAAACCTTTGGCTGCGCCAGCGCCATCGCCTCAAGCTCTGCTCTGACCGAAATGATCAAGGGCAAAAGCCTTGAAGAGGCCCTGGCCCTCACCAATCGGGATATCGCCGAATTCCTCGGCGGCTTGCCCAAAGAAAAAATGCACTGTTCCGTCATGGGACAGGAGGCGCTGGAAGCGGCCATACGCTCCTACCGGGGCGAACCGCCAAGGCCGCACAGCCATGAGGGACGGCTCGTCTGCAAATGCTTTGGTGTGACCGAAGAGCAGATTATCAAGGCCATCAGGGAAAATAATCTGAGCACGGTCGAGGAGGTCACCAACTACACCAAGGCTGGCGGAGGTTGCGGCGACTGCCTTGAAGAAATCAAGCATATTTTGGAAGACACGCTTGCTGACAAGGCCATGAACGGTGCGGGGGGTAGTCCCCTCCCCCCCGGCATGAGGGATCTGCGCGCGCCCAAAACGCCGCCTGCTGCTCCGCTCTCGAACATTCAGCGCATGCAGCGCGTGATGACCGTTCTGGATGAACTTATCCGCCCCCGGCTGCAACAGGATGGCGGCGACATAGAATTGCTGGATATTGACGGCAAGACCGTTTCCGTGGCCCTGAAGGGCATGTGCGGCAGTTGCCCTTCCAGCCGCCTGACCCTTGAGGGCTTTGTGCAGCAAACGCTTCAGGAGCAGGTTGAGCCCGGCATTATGGTTAGGGAGGCTGCGTCATGAGCAAGGCCCTCGTTTATCTCGACAACAACGCCACCACCGGCCTTGCCCCTGAGGTGCTGGAGGCCATGCTCCCCTTTCTCAAGGATCAGTATGGCAACCCTTCCAGCATGTACCGCTTTGCCGGCACGGCCCAGGAGGCCCTGAACAAGGCCCGCTCCCAGGTCGCGGCCCTGCTCGGCGCGCAGCCCGAGGAGATCGTTTTCACCTCCTGCGGAACCGAAAGTGATGCAACAGCCGTCTATTCCGCCCTGCGCGCAAGGCCGGAGAAAAAACACTTCATCACCACCAGGGTGGAACACCCTGCCGTGCTCTCGCTCGGGCAATATCTGGAAAAACAGGGCTACACCGTCACCTTTCTTGGCGTGGACAACAAGGGGCGCATCAGCCTGGATGAGTTCCAGAGAGCCCTGAACAAAGAAACAGCGCTTGTCTCCATGATGTACGCCAATAACGAGACCGGCAACATCCATCCTGTAGAGCAGGTCGGTGCCCTGTGCCGGGAACATGGCGTTCCCTTTCATGTGGACGCGGTGCAGGCGGTCGGGAAAATAGCGCTCAATATGGCCGCCCTGCCCATAGACTATCTCGCCCTTTCCGGGCACAAGCTGCACGCCCCAAAAGGCATAGGCGCACTGTACGTACGCCGGGGAGCGCCTTTTAGGCCCTTTTTGCGCGGCGGGCATCAGGAGCGCGGCCGCCGCGCAGGCACTGAAGCCGTGCCCAACGTGGTGGCCCTTGGCGCGGCCTGCGCACTCGCGGCCCAGCATATTGAGGATGAAAACACCACGGTCCGGGCCTTGCGTGATGAACTGCAAAAGCGCCTGCTTGCAGCCATTCCGGAAAGCGTGGTCAACGGCGACCCGGAAAATCGTCTGCCCAACACCCTGAACATTTCCTTCAAATATGTGGAAGGCGAAGCCATTTTGCTCATGCTGGACCAGCTTGGCATCTGCGCCAGTTCCGGCTCCGCCTGCACCTCAGGCAGTCTTGAGCCCTCCCATGTGCTTCGGGCCATGGGCGTGCCCTTTACCTACGCCCACGGCTCCATCAGATTTTCTCTGTCCCGCTATACCACGCGACAGGAAATCGACTTTGTGGCCGAAAGCCTGCCCAAAGTCATCGATCGTCTACGAGCAATCTCCCCCTATAGAAACCTTCCGGACGACGCCGCGCCGGGGGATTGCGCGGCCTGTTCCTGCTCCTGCTCGAACGGATGATCCACGCTTGAACGGCACCAGTATCGTATCGTAAGGAGAACAACACATGAGCCTTTTAAACAACTTGCAAAATATCGTTGAACAGGGCCTTTCCGGCCTGAACGGCGAGAAAAAGGGCGACCTGCTTTCCAATCTTTCCGGCATTTTCGGCGGTAAGAACGGCAGCGCCAGCAGCGGCAGTGAAAGCAACCCGCTTGCCAATCTTTCCAACATGTTCGGCCCGGCGGCCCTGGGCGGCCTTGCAGGGCTTTTGCTGACCAGCAAAGCCGCGCGCGGCACAGTCGCAGGAGCCCTGCTG
>DBDO01000208.1 GCA_002293605.1 Desulfovibrionaceae bacterium UBA930 | reverse complement strand
TCGGGCAGCCAGGTATGCATGGGCGCGATGCCCATTTTGGTGCCGTAGCCGATAAGCAGGAACACAAAGGCCGTTTTGAACCACTGCGGGTGCACGCGCGAGGCGTGGGCGGTCAGCGCGTCCACGGTCATGGCGGTGGCGGGCCGCCCCGGGGCCTGCATGGAGATGTCCAGCAGGAGGTTGCCGATCAGGGCGAAAGCAATGCCTGCCGAGCAGATCAGCAGATACTTCCAGGCGGCTTCCAGGGAGCGCTGGTGCCGGTGAAAATAGATTAGCGGGGCGCTGACAATGGTGGTGGTTTCAATACCCACCCAGAGCAGACCAAAGTGCCGGGTGGAGGCCGCAAGCACGGCTGCGGCGAGAAAGAGCAGCAAACAGGCGGTAAAGGTGGCCTCTGGCGCGTTGGAAAAATGCAGGCCCTGCTGAAAATCTCTGCGCGGGCCGCTTTCTTCGTGCTTCAGATAGGCAAGGCCATAGAGGGAGGCGGCGAAAAAAAGCAGGCAGGTCACGCTCAGTACAAGACGGCCCATAGGGTCCAGACTGAGCAGACCGTCCAGGGCCGGGGCCGGTTCCACCAGCCAGCAGGCCAGGGCAAGGCAGAGGTCGGCTGTTGAGGCCCCGATCAGCAGCATGCGCCTCGGCGCATCCGCCGGGATGAACCAGGAGGTCAGGGCGCAGAAGAGCGGTATGGCGATAAGCGCTATGAGCATTGCCTCAGTCCTTGATGCAGGCGAAGTGGTCCACGTCCATGGAGTGGAAGGCCAGATGGATGTGGCGCACGGCTATGCCCATAACAAAGGCCGCGACCATGATGTCCAGGAGCACGGAAAGTTCGAGCCAGATCGCATCGTGCTGGGCCATGGGCACGCCGAGCAGGTAGATGCCGTTTTCCATGACCAGGTAGCCGAACATCTGGGAAAGCGCCCGCCTGCGGGCCACAATCAGCAAAAGGCCCGCGAAGATGGTGGCAAAAGCCGGGGCGAAAAAGAGGGAGAACAGCGGGTTGGCCGTATCCCCAAGGCGGGAGCCGAGCCAGAGGGAAAAAACAAAGCCGCCAAGACCGGCCAGCACGCTTAAGGAATGACCGAGATAAGGCCTGCTTGGGGGCTGAGGCGGCAGTTTTTTATAGGTTCGGCGCAGCACCAGGGGGAGAAGCGCGGCCTTGATCAGGAAAAAGAGGGCGGTGATGGCGATCAGGCGGGCGTCTTTTTCTCCGCTGTGGACCAGGAGGGGCAAAAGTCCGAGAATGGCCCCTTGCAAGGCTATCAGACGTATGCTGAAACGCTGGCGTTCGGCTGCGAGCAGGCACATGTCGCTGATCACGATAAGGCCCAGGATGACCTGGAGGCCGTCCGCATTCAGGCCGGACAGGGCCGCTGTGGCGAGGGCGATATCCGGCACGGTCAACTCCAGACAGACAGGGCGGCCAGGCAGGCAATGGCCCCGGCCAGGGTGAATATTTGCGGCACGCGCTCCATGCGAAAGCGCGCCATCAGAGATTCCACCAGGCCCACCAGCACGGCTATGCATAAAACAGCCAGCAGGTTCAGGCCCATCGAAGCGAAGAGCGCGCTTATGCCTTGGGCGGTCCAGCTTCCGGCTGCGTCAAAAGAGCCCGCAGGGAGCCTTTCAATACCGGCGGGCAGCAGAATTCCGGCGATAAGCAGACTGAAAATCCACAGCTTCAGGGCCGAGGCGTATTCCAGAAGCGCCAGATCCGGGCCGCTGTGGTCGAGGATCATGACCTCGTGGATCATGGTCAGTTCCAGGTGGGTGTTGGGGTCGTCCGCCGGAATGCGGGAGTTTTCGGGCAAAAGGAGCAGAAAGAGGGAGCAGGCCAGCATGAGGTAAAAAACCCAGTCCGCATGGGAGGCCAGGGGGGTCAGGCCGCCTGTGAGCATGCCGCTCAGGGTGAAGCGCTGCATATGGTAGGAAAGAATGAGCAGACAGAAGAGAAAGAGCGGTTCGGCCAGGGCCGAGAACAGGGCCTCGCGCGTCGCGCCCATGCCTTCAAAGGCGCTGCCTGTATCCAGGGCCGCCAGGATCAGGCAAAAGCGCGCCAGGGCAAAGCACCCGGCCAGCAGGAGAAAATCGCCGGGAAAGGAGACAAGCGCTCCAAGCGCGCCAAAGGGCAGCACAAGCAGGGCCGTGATCCCCGAGGCCACGCCCGCCGGACCCGGCAGGCGGAAAAAGGCGGAAGACGCGTACGGGTATACCGGGGCCTTGCGCATAAGCTTGGCAAGGTCGAAGTACAGTTGCAGCAGGGGGCGGCCCTGTCTGCCGCCCATTTTCGCCTTGACCCGGTTGATGACGCCCGGCAGAAGCGGGGCCAGGGCCAGGGAGAGCAGCAGGCCGCAAAGCGAAGGCAGAAGGTGCGCGCTCATGACCACCCCAGGGCCCAGGCCAGAGCCAGGATCAGCGTGATAAAGATATACAGGATGTAGATATTGACCAGCCCGGCCTGAAGGCCTTTGGCATAATCCGACAGCAGTTCCACAGGATGAAAGATCAGCTTTTCCCAAAGCAGGGCGGACCAGTCGGGCGTGCTGATGCGGGCTTCTTGTTCCGCCGGGAAGAGCCCTTGTATCGCGGGTTTTGTAATGCGCGAACGAATCAGGGGGCGCAGCAGCAGGGCCAGGGAGTGGGAAAAGGAGCCGCCGCTGTACTGCATGCGGGCGCTGGGCGCAGTATAGCCGCAGTCCCAGGTGGGGCTTTGCGCGGTGCCGTTCACGGCCACGACCCGCTTGCGCAGCAGCAGGGCGAGGCTGAAGAGGGCGGTAATCGCAAGGCCCGTCAGGGCGTAATAGAGCAGGATCGAGCTTCCGAATTCCAGGGCCCCGTCAGGCAGGAAAAAGGCAGGGGACAGACGCCGGGCAAAGGAGTGCAAAAGCGGGGTCAGGGCCGTATAGAGCAGCGCGCCGCACAGGCTCATGAGCACGCACAGGCCCGCCAGAAAGAGTAAGGCCCCCTGCATGAGGCGGCAGGGCTCCCGGACTTCAAGGGCGGCATCGGAGCGCGGCGCGCCCAGAAAGCCCAAACCGAACAGGCGGGTGAAGGCAAAAAGGGCCATGCCCGCAATAGCGCCGAGCATGAAGAAGCCCCCCCAGAAAAGAAAGGCCTCTTCCCTGCCGTGTACGGCATGGCTGCCTGCGGCGAACCCGGCGTAGATGAGCAGTTCGCTCATAAAGCCGTTCAAGGGCGGTATGCCCGCTATGGCCGCGCTGCCAAGGGCCATGCAGCTCCCGGTCAGGGGAATGCGTTTTTGCAGCCCTCCGAGCAGGCGAAAGGCGTCCGTATGGGTGCTGTCCTTTACTGCGTTGGCCCCGAGAAAGAGCAGGCTTTTAAAGGCGGCGTGGCTCCAGATGTGCAGAAAGACCCCGGCCAGAAGCAGGGCTGCGGCGGTGGGGGCCTGAAGATGCATGGCCAGCATGGCCCCGCCGAGCGCAAGGCAGATGATGCCGATATTCTCGGAGCTGGAATAGGCCAAGGTGCGCTTCATGCCGGGCTGCACCAGGCCGAGCAGAATGGCGAGAATGCCGGAAAAGGCCCCTGCGCCCATCAGGGCATAGGCCCACCACACATCCCCCAGGCCGATCAGGGTGAGCACGCGCATGATGCCGTACAGGCCGAGTTTGAGTATGGCCCCGGAAAGCAGAATGGTCACATGGGCCGGGGCACAGCTGTGGGCTTCCGGTATCCAGGCGTGCAAAGGCACAAGCCCGGCCTTGGTACCGAAGCCGACAAGGGCGAGCAGAAAAAGGAGCCCGGCATTGCGCCAGCCCTCAAAGGCGGCAAAGGCGAAAAAGCCGGTACTGCCCGATTCCGTTGTCAGGGCGGCAAAAAGATAGAGCAGGGGCAGCGCGCCAAGGTGCGCGGCCACCAGATACATCCAGGCGGCGTGGCGCTCGGCTGCGTCTTTGTCTCTGGGACTGATCAGGAAAAAGGGGACCAGGGACATGACCTCCCAGGCGATGAGAAAGAGCACCGCGTCAGAGGCGATAAGCGTGAGTACCATGCCTGCCGAGAGGACACAGCAGAAAAAGCCGTGCTTGCCGTAATGCGCGTTGCCCGCGCTGCCGGAGGCAACGGGGTTTTCCTGGCAGAGCAGCAGCATGCGCGAGGGAAGCAGCAGGCCGCTGATGCCCGAAAGAACGAACACAGGCAGCAGAAATACGGCGGACAAGGGGTCCACGGTAAAGGAACAGGCCCCCAGGGGCAAAGGCAGGGGAAGCGCACCGGATATGCTTGCCCCGTCCAGCAGCAAAGGCAGGGTGGCGGCAAGGCCGAGCGCGGAAGCGGCGCACATGCTGAAGGAGGCCGCGCGCAGGGAAGCAGCGCGCGAGCCGAGCGCCAGGGAAATCAGACCGCCGCCAAAAAGCAGCAGCAGGACACAGTAGTATGGCAGCATACGCTTTACTGTCCGGACAGGATTGTGCCCTTGCAGGGGGTCAGCCCGCAAAGGTGATCAGGGCCATCAGCATAATGCAGTTGCTGCATTACCGCGAACAGGACGAATAGACAAGGCCTTTCCCGAAAATTTATTTACTTCCACAAGAGCGCCGTTAAAAACGGCTTCGCCCCTGGCCGGAATAAAGGGGTGGGGCAGGCCGGTGATGAAGCGTTTGAGCACTCTGGCCGCATCCATGCCCAGCACGGATTCCCTCTCCACGCCGCACAGGCCAAGGTCGGTCAGACTGGCGGTTCCGGCCGCGCTGACAAAGGCATCGGCGGTCTGCACATGGGTGTGCGTGCCGAAGACGGCGGAGACGCGCCCGTCAACATAGAACGCCAGCGCGGTCTTCTCGCTGGTCGCTTCGGCATGGAAATCAATAGCAAATAGGTCATCTGGGCGCGTTTTAATCAGCGCGTCGAGCGCGCGGAAGGGGTTGTCGGCGTTCCACTCGCAGTTCAGCCTGCCGAGCAGACACGCCACGGTCAGCCACCGCCCGGAACGGAGCAGCAGACGCGCCGCGCCTTCTCCGGGTGCCTGCCCCGCGAGGTTCAGCGGACGGAGCAAATACGGGTTCTCTCTCAGTTCCGGGATGATCTGCTGACGGTTCCACACGTGGTTGCCAAGCGTCACGACATCGGCGCCCGCCTCAAACAGCGTCTGCGCCTGTTCCGGGCGTAAACCCATCACGTCGGCGTTTTCCCCGTTGACAACGCACACGTCCGTGCCGTAAAATTTCTTCAAAGGGCGCAACTTATTGCCCGCAATCCGTAACCCGGATTCGCCGCAGACATCGCCGCAAGCGAGCAGGATCATATGGGCATCACCCTTTCCCTATCAGTATCCCCCGCCCTTCGGCGGGGGATACGTGTTGTTATTTCGCGTATTCTATGTGCCGTATCTCGCGGATGAGGTGAACCTTGATTTGCCCGGGGTATTCGAGGTCGGCTTCGATCTTCTTGGCAAGTTCGCGGGCAAGCAGGATCATGCGGTCGTCGTTGACGGCTTCCGGCTTAACCATGATGCGAATCTCGCGCCCCGCTTGGATGGCGAAGGATTTGTCCACGCCCTCGAAGGAACTCGCGAGTTCCTCCAGTTTTTCAAGACGCTTAATATAGTTTTCCAAGTTTTCGCGCCGCGCTCCGGGGCGCGCGGCCGAAATGGCGTCGGCGGCCTGCACAAGGCTTGCGATGATGGTCTTGGCCTCCACGTCGCCGTGGTGCGCTTGAATGGCGTGCAGGACTTCGTTGTTCTCTTTATACTTACGGGCGAGGTCGACGCCGATCGCGACGTGGCTGCCCTCCACCTCGTGGTCGATGGCTTTACCGAGGTCGTGCAGCAGACCCGCGCGTTTCGCGAGCAGCGGGTCGATCCCAAGCTCTGACGCCATCAAGCCGCACAGCAGCGAAACCTCGATGGAATGCTGCAAAACGTTTTGACCGTAGCTCGTGCGGTACTTCATCCGACCAAGCAGCTTTACCAGTTCCGGGTGGATGCCGTGTACGCCCGTCTCAAAGGTGGCGCGTTCCCCTTCGGCGCGGATGATGGTTTCAATCTCGCGCTTGGACTTTTCAACGACTTCCTCAATGCGGGTCGGGTGGATGCGTCCGTCCACAATCAGCTTCTCCAAGCTCAGGCGGGCGATTTCACGCCGCACGGGGTCAAAGGAGGAGAGGGTGATGGCTTCGGGGGTGTCGTCGATGATGAGATCAACGCCTGTCAGGGTTTCCAGCGCCCGGATGTTGCGTCCCTCGCGCCCGATGATGCGTCCCTTCATTTCGTCGTTTGGCAGATGAACGACCGATACGGTGGCTTCGGAAACGTAATCGGAAGCTACTTTTTGGATGGCGAGAGAGATGATCTCGCGGGCTTTTTGGTCGGCATCGTCTTTGAATCTCTCTTCAATGTCCTTAATCTTCATTGCCATTTCGTGGGTGACTTCGCTCTCCACATTCTTGATTAAGTAGACCTTCGCCTCCTCGCTCGAGAACCCCGACAGCTTTTCCAGCATTTCCATCTGGCTGCGCTTAATCAGGGCAATCTCTTCGCGGGCTTCGTCGGCGACACGGTGTTTTTCGCTGAGTTGCTCCTCTTTGCGCTCGAGGTTATCCAGCTTTTTGTCGTAATTCTCCTCTTTTTGCTGTAAGCGGCGTTCTTGTTTTTGCAGTTCCGCGCGGCGGTCTTTGATCTCGCGCTCGGCCTCTTGGCGATTGCGGTGGATTTCATCTTTCGCTTCGATCAGCGCTTCGCGTTTTTTGTTTTCCGACGATTTAATAGCTTCGTTTACGATGCGGCGGGCTTCTTCTTCTGCGCTCGCGATCTCTTTTTCCGCGACGTTTTTCCGGTATCGTATGCCGAGCGGGAACGCTACGGCGAGACCGGCCAGCAGAGTCAGCACCGGAAGAATGATTTGCAATGCAACGGGCACGGGTGCACCTCCGTAATAAAAGTATGAGTACTATGCAAGGTCACGGGTCAACCCCGAATCAATACAAAGTTATCATCCGAATTATTCTATAAAAAAAACTGCGTTATGTCAAGCAAAACTTGCCCTATTTATGAACAACGGCGTTAAGAGAGAAAATTCTGGTTTTTGCTTTAAGCAATCGGGAGCATTCGTGAGTATAACGGCGTTATCATGCGTATGAGAGAGATGGAATAAATTTTTTGAAAAACCCGCTTGACAAGCAAAATAAATTCTGCTTTAATATTGTAGCGAATTGAATGAATGGGAGGCTTCCCCGAATGGGCACTTACATGGCAACCCCCGATACCATTGAACGGCAATGGTATCTGCTAGACGCCGCAGGCGTTCCGCTTGGGCGCACCGCCGCCGAGGCCGCCGTGCTGCTGCGCGGCAAACATAAACCCGAATACACCCCGCATGTGGATTCCGGCGACTTCGTCGTCGTGATTAACGCCGACAAGGCGGTTCTCACGGGGCGTAAGGCGGAGCAGAAATACTACCGCCGCCACAGCGGTTATGAGGGCGGCTTGAAAGAGACAAAATACCGCATCCTGATGGATAAACGCCCGGAGCTTGCCATGGAGCTTGCCGTTAAAGGCATGATCCCGCGCACCACGCCCGGACGCAAGGCCATGACGCGCCTGAAGGTTTACAAAGGCGCCGAACATCCGCACGGACCGCAGAAGCCCGTGACGCGGAGCATAGGAGGGAACGCGTAATGTATCAGCCGAAGAAAGTATATCACTACGGCACGGGGCGCAGAAAGTCCTCCGTTGCCCGCGTCCACCTCTTCCCGAACGGCACCGGCGAGATTACGATCAATAAGCGCAACATCGACAGTTATTTCGGTTTGGAAACGTTAAAGGCCATCACCCGCCAGCCGCTGGTCACCACCGCGACGATCGGGCGGGTTGACATTGAAGCGACGGTCGTCGGCGGCGGTGTCACGGGTCAGGCCGGCGCGATCCGCCACGGTATTGCCCGCGCTCTGCTGAAGATGAACGAAGAAT
>DBDO01000236.1 GCA_002293605.1 Desulfovibrionaceae bacterium UBA930 | reverse complement strand
TCCGGGGGCAGGACCAAAGAGTCCAGCCCCCGGACGGAAAGACCCTCGCGCCTTGCCAAACGAAAAAACTCAACCTTTCCCCAGAGTGCAGCAATTCGTCTTGCCGGAGGGGCAGCGCCCCACAAAAATAGAGACTTTGCTTTTTTCCGGGCGGCTGGAGTCGTCATGACCCAGGAAAACGCGACAGACAGGCTGGAAACGGCTCCCATAGGCGGATTACTCCTTGCCTATTCGCTGCCTGCCATTGCCAGCATGGTCATCATCTCCCTGTACAATATATGCAGCAGCATTTTTATCGGGCACGGGGTCGGTGCCCTGGCCCTTACCGGCCTTGCCGTCACCTTTCCCTTCATCAATCTGCTGCTGGCCGTATTCATGCTGGTGGCCATCGGCGGGGCCACGCTCTGTTCCATCGAACTCGGGGCTAAAAATTCGGATCGCGCGGCCCAGGTTCTCGGCCACAGCGTTGTTTTGAGTCTGCTCTTCGGGGCGCTTTTCGGGCTTGCGAGCCTTCTTTTTCTCGATCCCATCCTGCGTCTTTTCGGCGCGAGCGCGGATAGTCTGGGCTACGCCCGCGATTATATGGAGCCCGTCCTCTGGGGCTCGCCCATAGGCGCGCTCATGGTCTCCCTCAGCCACTTCATGCGGGCCTCCGGTTATCCGACCAGGTCCATGCTCATTTCCCTTTTCAGCGTGGGCGTGAACATCGCCCTGACTCCCCTGTTTATTTTCGTCTACGAATGGGGCACGCGGGGCGCGGGCATCGCCACCGTGCTCTCCCAGATATTCGCCCTGTTTTTTCTCTGGGGGCATTTTCGCAGTGCAAAGAGCGCCGTGCACCTTGCGCCCGGCCTGTTCCGGCTGCGCCTTGCAGTGGTCAGGGATATGCTGGGCATAGGCCTTTCCCCCTTTTTCATGAATCTTTCCGCCTGCCTCATCATAGTCGTCATCAACGTCAGCCTGTGGGAGCAGGGCGGGGATCTGGCCATCGGCGCTTACGGCATAGTCAACCGCCTGCTCATGCTCTTTGCCATGACCATCATGGGCCTGACCCAGGGCATGCAGCCCCTTATCGGCTATAACTTCGGCGCGCAGCGCATGGACAGGGTGCGCCAGACCTTTGTGTACGGGCTGATCGCGGCCACAGCCGTAACCAGCCTGGGCTTTTTCGCCGCGCAGTTCTTTCCCGCCTTTCTGGTCGGCCTGTTCACGGACCACGCCGAACTCATCGCCCTGTCCGTGAACGGGCTGCGCCTGTGCGCTGCGGCCTTTTTTCTGGTGGGCAGCCAGATTGTCACGGCAGGCTTTTTTCAGTCCCTGGGACGGGCCTCCATAGCCATTTTCCTGGCCCTCTCCCGCCAGTTGCTCTTTTTGCTGCCGGGGCTTTTGCTGCTCCCCCGCTTTTTCGGGCTGGACGGCGTATGGCTCAGTCTGCCCCTGGCGGATGTCAGTGCCTCGGCCATCAGCGCGAGCATTCTCTACCTCGCGCACAGGGAGTACCGCAGGGGGGGCAGCTTTCCAGATAGGTCTTTTGTCCGATAGCAGACTCTTGTGCTGGGGATACGCTGATTTGAGCCAAGTTACACTAAAAATGTATATTGGCTCTGCAAGGATTTGTGAGCAAATATCTCAACGTGGAACTGCTATAAGGGCTTTAGGGAAAGGGGCGGCTGCCGTGCATTACGCGCAAGATTCGTATCGCAGCATCGCGCACAACATAAATGAGCGCATACGGCGTGCCCTTTACAAGCCATTCTCTGGTCTTTGGCATCCTGCCCGGCTTCCCTGCTCCAGGAAGTGCGGCAAGCTGTTCAGGCGCTTTGTAAATGCGCCTCACATACTCTTCTACGGAATCAAAGGACAGGCCCTCCCCAAGCAGGTAGTCCGCTATGCTGTCCATGTCCTTCGCTGCACTGTCCATCCACCAGATGGGTAGGGGTTCACGAGGCGGCATTGAATCCCTTTGCTCGTAGCCTGGCCCCCATTTCTTCGTGACTGATTTCCCGCCCGGCTTCCATGTCGTCTATTCCCTTTTGCACCTCGGCGAGAAGCCATGCTTCACGCTCAAGATACTGGGCCACGGCTTCCTTGATGATCCAGGCGCGAGGCCTGTCTATCTGCTCGGCCATTTTGTCGAGCCGCGCGCGGATTTCCGGGGCGAATCGAACTGTGGTTGCTGCTTGCATAGGAAGCTCCTTGCGTATTCATATGTATTCTCATAGGAGCCAGGAGAATATCTTGCTTGCAATAAAAGCGCAATATAGCGCTTCAAATACTTGTATCTGGGATTTGCGCTACAGGGGCCTGTAGATTCCGTTTATCTGCACACGCGCGCCGCCGTGTTCCGCGTTTTGCCCGTCATGATCAAGGCTAAGGCGCAGCAGCAGGCCTTGTTGCGCGGCCCGGTTCAGCAGGGCGTTCAACTCTTCCGCTGCGGCGCGGATGCCTGCGGCCAGCTTCCGATCGGCAGCGGCTTGCCCTGCTGTGGCTTCAGCGTGCTCCCCCTGCACAGTAGCGTGCATAGCGGCGCAGGCGCAGGAAGCGTTAGTTTCCGGAGCGGGCGCGTTTTCACAAGGAGAAAGCGGGGCGGTATCATCTTTGCCAGGGGCTGCCTCTTCCTCGCAGGGGCGGGACCAATCCTTTGTTCCGGGCTCAAGGCGGTCCAGTTCCACATGCAGGGCCGCGTCCTTGCCAACGCGCAGATAGCCCGCGTTTGAGCGGTATTCTTCCGGCATATCGGGGAAGCAGGCGCGGCCCTGGGGCGTGCTGAAGACAACCCGGGCCCCGTCCACGCCGCGCTCCATGAACCATTCCTCATATTCGGACGGCATGTGTACGGCCAAAAATCCGGCCTCTGCGGGGCGAAAGGCAAGGGGGCAAAACAGATAGTCCTTGCCCTGATGCGCTTTCCCGTACACTTCCAGGCCTGTGGCATCCACGCGCAACACTTCGAAATCAGCTCCGCACATCAGGCGCAGGGCTTCGGCCTGCTCCGGATGCTCGATATCAATAAGCAGGGTCATGATCGTGGCTCTCCTGGGTACAGACAGGCTGTATGGTAATGGGAACTTGAAAGGGGAAGAACCTATGGACGGCATTGGCACAGGCCAAGACGCGAACTTTTCATAGCGGGCGGGATTTGCGCTGTCAATCGCCCTGTTCCGGCGATGCTGCTGGCGCGCTGTTTGTGATGGGTTGCACTCTGGATTTTTTCCCGACTTTCGTGAAAAGAAAAATTCTGGATTTCCAAAATATCTGTGCTATGCTGAAAACCTCCGGGCGTGCAAGGCCGAGCCGTTCTTCAGACGCTTGACAGAAGTCCGGGGAATACATACATGCGGGAGGTCGTCCAGCGGCGACTCCCCCCTTTAAGGTGAAAGGCACAGGTGCCGGAGCCTTGAAGGAAGTGATTTTTATGTAGCATTCAAGTAAGGCTCTGCCGTGAGATATTTTTTTGCCCCTTTCTTTTTCTGCCTTGCTCTCGCGCTTGTCTTCGGCGCGGCAGGTAAGGTGCGTGCCGCGTCCGGCCAAGGCACGGACGAGCCGCGCAGCTGGATACAGGTATCTCCCGGAGCCCGGCCCGCTTATGTGGGCATACAGGGCGGCACGGCCAGGGTCAGCCTGAGCCTTTCTCCGGATGGTTCCATTATCGCCCATACGGGAACCTCGGGCAATGATTTTACGAAAATTCTTCATGAGGCTCCCCCGGCAGCGGGAACAGCCCCCGATACCCATACTTCTGCCAAGGCCTCTGCGGCGCGTCAGGCTTCATTGCAGGCCCTGAATGAAAGCGCCCTCTTGCCGGTAGGCTTTGACAGCCCGCCGGATCTGAGCCCCTTTATCCCTGCGCCGCCGGAAGTGAAAAGCGCTTCCACACGCCCCTTCAGGCCGCTGAAGCTCGGCAGTTACAAGCGGCTGCTGCGCGCGCCGGGCAAGGTTTAGGCAATGTCGTCCCCAAATTTCTGAAAGCTATTCAAAATACGTTCCTGCAAGGCTGCATTCTGACGACATTGGCACGCGCCGCTTTGTGAGCGCAGCCTGTCAGCATTTGCAATTTGCCTATTCATCTACTTTGGAGAAAAGGATGACGCAAAAGAACAGCCGCGAAAGCCTGGGCAGCCGCCTTGGCTTTCTTCTTATTTCTGCGGGTTGCGCCATCGGCCTCGGCAATGTGTGGCGCTTTCCCTTTATCACCGGACAGTACGGCGGCGCGGCCTTTGTGCTGTTCTATCTCTTTTTTCTGGCGCTTTTTGCCCTGCCCATCATGGTCATGGAGTTTTCCGTGGGCCGGGCCTCGCGCATGAACATTGCCGGGTCCTTCCATACATTGCAGCCGCCCGGAACGCGCTGGCATTACTTCGGCCTTATCGGCCTTGCGGGCAACTATCTCCTGATGATGTTTTACACCACCGTGGCCGGGTGGATGCTCGCCTATGTCTGGCATTCCGCCTCCGGGGCCTTAAGCGGGCTCAGTCCGAGCGAGGTCGGCGGATTTTTCGGGGCCATGCTGGGCAACCCCGCCGCCATGATTTTCTGGATGCTCGTCTGTTCGGCTCTCGGCTTTTTCGTTTGCGGCATTGGCCTCAGGCGCGGTGTGGAGCGGGTGAGCGTGATTATGATGAGCGGCCTGTTTCTGCTGCTCATCGTGCTGGTGCTGCGCTCCGTCACCCTGCCCGGCTCCGAGGAGGGCCTCGCCTTTTACCTTAAGCCGGATTTTTCCAAAATGCAGGCCGCCGGCCTTGGCACAAGCATTTACGCGGCCATGGGCCAGGCCTTTTTCACACTGAGCATAGGCATCGGGAGCATGGCCATTTTCGGCAGCTACATCAACCGGGAACGCGCCCTGACCGGGGAATCGGTCAACATTATGCTGCTGGACACTTCCGTGGCCCTGATGGCCGGCCTGATCATTTTTCCGGCCTGCTCGGCCTACGGGGTGGACGTTAACTCCGGCCCGGCCCTGGTATTCGTGACCCTGCCCAATATTTTCAACGGCATGGCCGGAGGGCGCGTCTGGAGCACGCTCTTTTTTCTCTTCATGAGCTTTGCCGCCCTGTCCACCGTGATCGCGGTGTTTGAAAATATCGTGGCCTACGGTATAGACGTGCGGGGCTGGAGCCGGAAAAAATCGTCCCTGCTCAACTTTTGCATAGTCTCCGCAGCCTCTCTGCCCTGCGCGCTCGGCTTTAACCTGCTCAAAAACTTCGAGCCCCTGGGCGCGGGCAGCAATGTGCTGGACCTGGAAGACTTTCTCGTCAGCAACAATGTGCTGCCCATAGGCGCGCTTGTATACCTGCTCTTTTGCTGTTCCCGCTACGGCTGGGGCTGGGACAAGTTCATCGCCGAGGCCGATTCCGGCAAAGGGCTCAGGTTTCCCCGCTTTCTGCGTCCCTATCTTTCCCGGGTGCTCCCGGTAGTGATGGTCTTTATCATCATTCAAGGCTATATTGACAAGTTCTGGCCGCAGTTCTGGACCCAGGCCGCGACCCTGTTTTCCCGGCAATAAGAAAGGCAGTACCATGCGCGATCTACAAGCATATATACGGGTTCTTGAGGAAAAGGGGCGTCTGGCCAGAGTCCGTACGGAAGTGGACCTGATGCACGAACTCGCCGGGGTGGCCAAACTTTTTGAAGGCAAAGAGGTGGTGCTTTTCGAAAAGGTGCGCGGCTACAGCATGCCTGTGCTCATAGGCCTTATGTGGAACCGGGAAAACCTGGGCGCTCTTTTCGGCCTTTCGGCCCGGGAACTGCCCTTTCATATCGGCGAGGCCACGGCTGCCTGGAAGAGCGACCCTGCAAACCCGGCCCTTCAGCCCATAATCGTTGACAAGGCCCCGGCCCAGGACGTGCGCATAGAGCCCGCAGACCTCACAAGCCTGCCCACGCCCGTGCTGGCCCTCAGCGATGGCGGCCCCTACCTTTCCAACAGCGTGGTCATTGCCAAGGATCCTGATACGGGCGTGCGCAATACCTCCATCCACCGTTGCATGCTCACCGCGCCGGACCGGCTCACCTTTCTCATGGACAAGGGCCGTCACCTGCGCGACTACTACGAGCGGGCGGAAAAAAGAAATCAGCCCCTGGAAATCACCATTTCCAACGGGGCGAACATTCCTTGCGCCATTGCGGCTGTCACCCCCGGCGGTGTTGCCCCGGCGGATATGGACGAACTCGGCATCGCCTCCGTTCTTTTGGGCGAACCGGTGCGGCTTTGCAAAAGCCTTACCGTGGCCCCGGAAGGCCTGGCAGACGCCCAGTTTATCATTGAGGGGGAACTGCTTCCGCATGTGCGCGAGCCGGAAGGCCCCTTTGGCGAGGTGTCCGGATACTACGCGGCCAGAGACGATCGCTGGGTAGTACGCGTCAAGGCCCTTACCCGGCGCAATAATCCCGTAATCCATTCCCTTCTGCCCGGCGCGGAAGTTTACAACTATGTGGGCCTGACAGCGGAAGCGGCGGTCTTTCGCTCCCTTTCCGCCCAGATGGGCGGCGTGCATAATGTGCATCTGGCCCATTCCGGCGGCGGTTTCTATTCCGCCGTGGTCCAGATGGACCCCAAGGCCCCCGGCTTTGCCAAGCAGGCCATTCTCGCTGCCTTTGCCGCCTTCCCTCCCTTGCAGATCGTGACCGTGGTCAACTCGGACGTGGACATCTGGAACGCCGCCGATGTGCAATGGGCCATGGCCACCCGCTTTTCTCCGGACAGCGACATGCTCGTCATAAAAAACAGCTATGGGCACGAACTGAACCCTCAGGTGAAAGAAGGTCTTGTGAGTAAGATCGGCTTTGACTGTACCTGCCCGGTACCCCGGCCCGCCTCTTACGATCGCGTGAGCTTCCAGAAAGTTGACCGCGCCGCTTACCTCATTGAGTGAGCAGGAGGGGCTCCGCTCCTCCTGACCTCCCCGCCAGAGCCTCAGACCCTGGAAGTGGCATAGCCGCTTTCCGACAGCCAAGGATCAAAGCTATGCAAAGTTCTTTGACATTCGAGCGCTGCAAAGGACGGCTCACCCTTCGCTTGCAGGCCATTCCCATGGGCCTTGACTGCTGTGTGATTCTGACCGGCGGAGACAGGCCCCACCTTGGCGCAACGGCTTTGGCCGGGAGGGGTCTTGATTCCTCCGGGGAGGTCTGTGCCATGACGCTTTCCGCCATGAGCCTGCCGGGGCACAAGGAAGAGGCAGTCGTCAGAGAGATGGCCGGAAGGCTTGCCGCTGTGCTTGGGGTGAACGTGACGGTCTGCTGCGGCATCCACCTGGACGATATCAGCCCGGCCGAGATTCAGGACGCGCTGACGCTGTGTCGCGACATGACGGAAGAACTTGTGCGCTTGGCCGGGAGCGTTTGAGAAGGCTTATCGCCGGAAAAGGGCGCAGAGCGCCGTTTTCCGGAAACTGCGGGTCAAGGGGGCGGGGCCCCCTTGCGGGGAGGTCCGGAGGGGCAGAGCCCCTCCGGCGGGGTGCGGGGCGGAGCCCCGTAAAACAAGAGAAAGCTATATAATTTCCTGAAGCTTTACCTGAATAAGTATCTGCACGCCGGATTGCTGCTCCATTTCCAGGAGGCGCTGGCGCTTGTTGTTGAGCAGATGCAAGGCGAGGGGCTGTTCCGCGCTGTAGCTGATGCTGCTTTCGTTATTCGCCTGGGCGCTGCGCAAAAGGCGCAGAATATCGCGCAGGGCGTGCTGGCTTCTCCATTCCATGTTCCGGCGCACGCCTGTTCCATTGCAGCAGGGGCAGGGTTCGGTGGAGATGGAAATGGCGGATGAGCCCAGGCGCTGGCGCACTATTTCCAGCATGCCGAAAGGACCGATTTTGCCTACATCGTAGCGGGCCCGGTCCACCTTCATGCCGTTGCGCAGGGTTTTTTCCACTTCGCGCCAATGGCTTTTGTCCCGCATTTCAATAAAGTCGGCCACGATCTGGCCGCCGATATCGCGCAGGCGAAGTTGCAGGGGGATCATTTTGGCCGCTTCCATGTTGGTACGAAAGGCCATATCCTCAAAATTGCTCTTGCCGCCGCTGCGCCCGGAGTTGATATCAATGGCCGTGAGCGCTTCGGTGGGGTCGATGACCAGCCTGCCGCCGGAGGGCAGCGCGACTTCGCGCGAATGGATCTGCTCAAGTTGGCGCTGAATGTTGAAGCGCTCGAACAGGGTCGCGCCAGCGTCCTTGTGCACGCGGACCAGATTCTGTTTGCGCGGGAACAGGGCCTCGGCGACTTCGGAGACCGCAGCGGCCGTGGCTTCATCGTCAATCCAGACTTCGCCCACGGATTCTGTGAGGTAATCCCGCACAGCCCGCGAGGTCAGGTCCATTTCCTGATACACGAGGCAGGGGGCTTTTTCCGTGGTACCGCGCGTGCGTACTTCCTTCCAGGTACGTTTGAGGTATTGCAGATCGCGCTGCAGGCTGGTTTTGCCCGCGCCCATGCTGACCGTGCGCACAATGACCCCGAGGCCGGGGCCGGGGCTGAGTCCTTCCAGCAGCTCGCGCAGGCGGGCGCGTTCGCTTTCGCTCTCCACCTTTCGCGACACGCCGATCTGTTCGCGCCCCGGCGTGAGCACCAGAAAGCGTCCCGGCATGGCGAGGTAGGTGCTCAGAAAGGCGCCCTTGGTTCCTGCAGGTTCCTTGACGATCTGCACCAGGAGTTCCTGCCCGGCTTTCAGCACTTTCTGGATGGGCGGATACTTGCGTCCCTTGCTCGCATCGTGCGGGGATACATAATATTCTGGGTGCACCTCGTCGATCTGGAGGAAACCGTTCTTGACCGCGCCGTAGGAGACAAAAGCGGCTTGCAGGTTGGGATCCACATTGTGCACGATGCCCTTGTAGATATTGCCCTTGGTTTTGGCCTGGTGCAGCATTTCCACATAGTATTCCTGCACCTGCCCTTCTTCGGTGATCACAACCTCGATCTGTTCCGCAGGCAGCACGCTGACGAACATTTTGCGGCGGGCGGCCTTGCCTGCGGCCCTGACTTCGGCCTCGTCAGGGGAGTACAGTTCATCGTCCTCTTCCTGCTCAGGCTCTTGCCGAAGTTCTTGCAGATCCTCCTGCCGGGCCTCTTGTTCGGGGCTCTGTGCGGGCGGCTGCGCCAAAATGGCAGGGGCGCTGCCTTCCGCGCTTTCGCCGTTGGATTGCCCGGCTGCAAGCGCGGCCTGGGCAGCAGCTTTTTTACGGCCCCGACCGCGTCTGGAGCGGCTGCGCCGCTTTTTCTCGCCGACTTCCGTTGCGCCCTCGGCAGAAGCGCCTTCTCCCTCCTGCTCTCTGGGGCTGTCCTCCGAGAAAAAGTCTTCCGGGCCGCGATCGCCGAAACCGGAAGGGAAATCCATGGGAGCGGCCTGGGCAGCTTCTCCATCCGGGCGCTGTACGCTTGCGCTGTCTGAGCTTTGCGCCTTTTCGGCATCCGGGACGAGGTCCGGGGCGATGTCTTTTTCCGGCCTTCCTTCTTCTTGTTTGGGCCTTTCAGCCTTGCGGCCGCTCTTGCGCGGAGCGTTCTGGGAAGAGGCCTTTTTTGCGGTCCGTGAACGCGGGGCGGGCTTTTGGGCGGAAGGGCTGTCAGCATCGGCCTGGGCCGCATCGGCGTCCGAATGCTGATTTGCTGCGGCAGTGTCCGGGGCGTCCTGCTGCTGTCTTTCGGCAACAGGGGCGTGGCCTTCTTCCTGCACCGGGCGGGCTTCGCCCTGTGCTTGCGCGGCCTTGTCGCTCTCGCTCTTTTCGGTGACCGGCGCTGTAGTGGCGGGCTCGGCTTTCAAAGAAGCAGAGACGCGTGTTGTCGGTTTTTCAGCGCGGGGGGCTTGCGCTGCCGCGCGTTTTGTACCGCCTTTGCCCTTTGCCCGTGCCGCTCCGGACTGTGATTTTTCCGTTTTCTCCTGCCCTTGGGCAAGGGCCTTGTCCGTATCGGCAGCGACAGCTTCCCTTTCTTCAACCGCGCTCAGGGCCGGGGGCTGCTTTCTTTTTCCCGCGCTTGCCCTGGCAGCGCCTTTTTCCGGAGCGTCCGCTGCATCGGCGGGCTGTTGGGGGGCGGGTTGTTCCTCTGCGAGCGTCTTTGCGCTCTTTTTGGGCTTTCGCGCGCTTTCAGCCGTCTCGCCCGTAGCGGACGCGGACTTTGCGCCCGCGCTTTTCCGGGCGGAAGCGGCTCGCCCGCNNAAGTCCGCGCCGTCTGCCTTTGCAACTGCGGGGCTTTCCTTTTCTCCGGCATCCTTTACTTCAGTCATACAATCCTCAAAAAATAAAATGTTCAGGCAACAAAGCCTAGCGCGGCAAAAAGCCGCAAGGGCGGAGCCGGCGGGAAAAAAGCGCAGGCCGACACCCGGCAAAAGCCAGGTGCGCGAAGCAGGCATGACAATAAAGGAGCCGTAGCCGCGAAAGCGGTTGAGGGCCTGAGGCGGAGGGCGTTCAAAATAATGCCGCCCCCTGTCCGCAACAGCGGACAGGGGCCGTATATATCGCGCCGGAGCAAAACGGCGGCACCGAAGCGGCTGCCGCACGCGCTCAAGAGGAAAACCTTCCGCCGCTTCAGCGGCTGCTGCTTGCGCAAAATTTGCATGCCCGGGCGTGTGCGCTCCTGAAAACAAGGAGGCTGCATCCACAAAGGCAATATATAATTCAAACCTTTTTCGAAAAAAATAGCAAGATAATACTCAAGGCGGGCCAGGGCATCGCCCTACAGAATCAGCATGGCATCGCCATAAGAAAAAAAGCGAAAGCCCTCTGCCTGGGCGCGGGCGTAAGCGGCAAGCACGCGCTCGCGCCCGGCCAGGGCCGATACCAGCATAAGCAGGGAAGATTCCGGCAGATGAAAATTGGTGATCAGCCCGTCAACGACCTGAAAGGATGTTCCCGGATACAGGAAAATATTCACCCACCCGGCATGGGCCGCCAGGGAAAAGGCTTCGGCCCCGGCGCTGATAGCATGCTCCGGCCTTGCCCCGCCCTGGGCGGCAAAGGCCCCTTCCAGGGTGCGGGCCGAGGTGGTGCCCACGGCCACTATGGGCCGTCCTTCCCGCTTCGCCCTGTTCACAGCATCAGCGGCAGCCTGAGAAATTTCAATGTATTCCGCATGCATGGAGTGCTCCCGGATGTCCTCGCAGCGCACCGGGCTGAAGGTGCCGTAGCCCACATAGAGCGTGACTTCGGTCCATTCCCGCCCTGAAGCCTTCAGCGCTTCGCGCAGCTGCGGCGTAAAGTGCAGCCCGGCAGTGGGCGCGGCCGCTGAACCGGCCTTGTCGTCTCTGGCGTACACAGTCTGGTAACGCTCGGCATCGCAGCTGACAGGAGGCAGGCCGGGCAGGGGCTTGCCTGCAGCGGGCTTTTGTCTGCGGATATAGGGCGGCAGGGGCAGGCTGCCGTGTTCTTGCAGCAGGGTTTGCAGGTCTCCTTGCCAGTGCAGCAGCACCCGGCAGCGACCGAACTCTCCCTGTTCCACAAGTTCCAGTTCCAGATCGCCGCTGATGCTTACCCGCTCGCCGGGGCGGATCTTTTTCGCCGGGCGCAGCAGGGCCTCGGCCTCGGCCTGAAAGCCAGGAGCGGCGCTTTCGGGAAGGGTCTTCAGCAGGGGGGGCGGGGTGAGCAGCAGTACTTCGGTCTGCCCGCCGCCTTTGCGTCTCCCCCACAGGCGGGCCGGGACGACTTTGGAGTTGTTGGCCACCAGCAGGCAGTTTTCCGGCAAAAAATGCAGGATGTCGGCAAAGGTAGCGCTTGTGACAGTTCCGTTTTTCCGGTCGAGGACCATCAGGCGTGAGCCGTCCCGGCACTCGGCCGGCTGTTGGGCGATATGTTCTTCGGGCAGGGGAAAGGAGTAGCTGTGCAGCAGGAAATCCGCTTCCTGCACTGGGATGAGCTTCAATGTAGCTTCCTCAGGTATAACTTTTGGGGGAGGGTCCGGTCCTGAATGCACGGGGCTTGGGTGATCTTCTCGCGTTGCGGGGCAAAATGCCATCATTCGCCCCGCATCCTGCTCTATTGCGCGGTTTTCACCTGCTCCCAGTATTTTTCATACAGGTCCAGGGCCTCACCGATGCCGGTGATGAATTCGGCATTCTTCAATTCTTTGGGGCCAGGCACCAGAATGGGGTTGTTTTGCATTTCGGCGGGCAGCATTTCCACGGCCTTCAGGTTGGGGGAGGAGTATTTGTATTCCTTGATGCAGCGCACGGCGATTTCGGGGCGCAGCATATAGTTGATGAAGGCGTAGGCGTTGTCCACATTTTCCGCGCCCACGGGAATGGTGAAGCTGTCCACCCAGGGTATGGCCCCTTCTTCGGGGAAGATATACTCCAGATTTTCATTTTCTTCCCTGGCCACGAGGTAGTCGCCGTTCCAGATCGGGCCGATCCAGACTTCTTCGCTGATCAGGGCCTGCTTGATGGCGGTCACATCGAACACGCGCACCGAATTTTTTAGCCGGGTGAGAAAGTCGAAGCCCTCTTTAATCTGGGCCGGGTCTTTGCTGTTCACGGAATGCCCTTTGGCGCGCAGGGCAAGGCCAAAGGCATCGCGCAAATCATCGGTCAGGATGAGCTTGCCCTTGTATTCCGGCTTCAGCAGCTGCTCCCAGCGGGTCAGGCTCCCTTTGGGCACATACTTGCTGTTGTAGGCAAGGCCCAGAACGCCCCACATGTAGGGAATGCTGTATGTATTGTCCGGGTCGAACTCCAGGTTCATGAGCTTGGGGTCGAGGTGCATGGCATTGGAGAGCCTGCTTTTGTCGATTTTCTGGATCAGCTTGTCCCGGCGCAGCAGGTCCACGAAGTAGCCGGAAGGCACCACCAGGTCATAGGATTTGCCGCGCAGCAACTTGACCTTGGCGTACATGGCCTCATTGGATTCAAAGGTGGAATAGACCACCTTGATGCCTGTTTCCTTGGTGAAGTCGTCCAGCACATCCTGGGGGATGTATTCGGACCAGTTGTATACGACCACCTGGCCCTTGTCTTTTTGCGCGGCAAGGCAAGTGCCCGCTAGGGCGAAAACGAGAACCAGGCCCAGAGCGAATGTGGCAACGCGGCTGTGTTTCATTATTTTCTCCTTGTTTGATTTATAGCTTGCGCCAGAAGGACGAGGGTGAGGGTGAGCAGAAACATCACCGCCGAAAGGGCGTTGACATCCGGCTTTACCCCGAGTTTGACCATGGAATAGATCTTTACGGGCAGCACTTCAAAGGCCGGGCCGGTGGTAAAGGTGCTGATCAGCACATCGTCCATGGACAGGGTGAAACTGAGCAGCCATCCGGCGGCCACGGCCGGAAAGGTCAGGGGGAGCAGTACATGCCTAAAGGCCCTGGCCTCGGACGCGCCAAGGTCGCGCGCTGCCTCAATCAGGTGCTCGTCGAACTCGGCCAGTCTGGCCAGCACGGTAACGGCCACAAAGGGCGCGCAGAGCGAGGTATGGGCGATGAGCAGGGTGAGAAAGCCCAGTTCCATCTTCAGGGCGATGAACATGATAAGGAGCGATATGCCCATGACGATGTCAGGGGACACGGTGAGCAGAAAAATACCGCCGTACATGGCCTGCCTGCCGCTAAAGCGGTAGCGCTTGAGGGAAAGGGCCGTGAGCGTGCCAAGCACGGTCGCCAGGGTAGCCGCGCAAACCGCCACCATCAGGGAGTTGAGGGCCGCGTCCAGCAGGGCGGAATTGCCGAGCAGGGTTTCATACCAGCGCAGGGAAAACTCCCCCCAGTTGGTGGTATATTTATTGCTGTTGAAGGAATAGATGAAGACCACCAGCAGGGGCACATAGAAAAAGGCGTAGACCAGCCAGAGGTACAGTCTTTTGAGCAGGCGCGGCATTATAGGCCCCCTGCCTTTCGCGCAGCCTGCGGCATGGAGGGACCGGCCCCGGACGGGCGGCGGGGCGATCTGCCGTTCAGCTCTTCCGGACCGCCGGACAAAAGGCCTTTGTGGTCCCGGCCCGCCACGCGCAGGGAGGAGAGCCTGTACAGGGCGGCCATGATCACCAGTAAAATGGTCATAACGGAACTGGCCGCCGCGCCCAGGGGCCAGTTATTAGCCACCAGGAACTGGTTTTTGATAAAGGTGCCGAGCAGCAGATTTTTCGCCCCGCCCAGAATTTCCGGCACGTAGAACATGCCGAGCGAGGGCAGAAAGACCAGCATGCACCCGGCCACAATACCCGGCAGAGTCAGGGGCAGGGTAATGTGCCAGAAGCTGCGCAGGGAGCCCGCGCCAAGGTCTTTGGCCGCATCGAGCAGCCTGGTGTCGAGCTTTTCAATGGAGGCGTAAAGAGGCAGCACCATAAAGGGCAGCAGGGTGTAGGAAAGACCGATGAAAACCGCAAAATCCGTATACATCATTTCCAGGGGGGCTGCGATCAGGCCCAGGCCGAGCAGGGCCTTGTTGAGCATGCCCTGGGCCCCGATGATCAGGATAAGGGCGTAGGTGCGAATCAGCGAATTGGTCCAGAAGGGGATGATTACCAAAAGCAGCAGCCAGGGCCGCCATTTGGCGCTTGCCCTGGCAATGCGATAGGCAAAGGGGTAGCCGATCAGCAAGCAGACCAGGGTACTCAAAATGGCCAGGCGCACGGAATCCCAGAGCACGGTCAAAAAGACCGGGCTGAAGAGTTCCTGGTAATTTTTCACGGTCAGAACCGGAATGAAGAAATCCGTTTCCCCCCGGTCAAGCAGGGAGACGAGCAGCAGGGCCAGAGTGGGCAAAAGCGCGAAAGCGCCCAGCCAGAGCCAGGTGGAGCCGATGCTGAAGGCCCGGAACAAGGAAGCGCCGCCCCCGGCCGAGGCGCGCATTATTCGCCCTCCGCATCAAGCACCACTTCCCAGCCTTCAACCCAGGAAACAGCAACGCGATCGCCGGGGCGGTAGGTGATGTCGATGTCGTCCTCGTTGAAAAATTCGGCGGCCTGCAAGGCTTTGCCGTTATCCAGGGTGAGCAGGATGTCCACGGTCGCGCCCTTGTACACGCTTTCCTGTATGCGGCCGAGGAAGAACGGAGGATCAAGGGCTTTTTCCTGCTCCAGATAGACCTTCAAATCTTCGGGCCGCAGCAGCACCTTGACCGCTTCCCCCACCTCGAATTCGCGTTTGGAGCGCAGTATGAATTCCTGGCCTTCCACATTGGCCAGATAGCTGGCATCGTCGCGCAGGGCGAGAATTTTCGCCTCCAGCACGTTGATTTCGCCGACAAAGCGGGCCACGAACAGGTTTTCCGGCTCTTCGTAGATTTCCTGGGAGCTGCCGATCTGCCGAATTTCGCCCTCGTTCATGACCACCACCCGGTCGGACATGGCAAAGGCCTCTTCCTGATCATGGGTGACGAATACAAAGGTAATGCCGAGCTGACGCTGCAAGTGCTTGATTTCAAGCTGCATCTGCTTGCGCAGTTTGAAATCGAGGGCGCTGAAGGGCTCATCGAGCAAAAGCACGAGGGGGTTGTTGATAATGGCCCTGGCAATGGCCACGCGCTG
>DBDO01000050.1 GCA_002293605.1 Desulfovibrionaceae bacterium UBA930 | reverse complement strand
ATAAAAATAGCTACTTGTGGCATATTACTCTCCCTATTCGTTCTATGCTACGGCAAGGCCCTGAAAAAGTACAGACAAAGAGAACCGCGCGCTCAGGGATGTTCCATCCTGCTGATATTGACGTGGTGCTCGCGCAGCATGTCTGCGGGAACACGGCTCGTCCAGTTGCCGCTGCTCACGGCCCAAAAATACATAAGGCAGAGCAGCATCAGGCTTCCCGCAAGCGCGCTCCAGAACGGCAGAATCCGGGCCTTGGCGGTATAGCCGAAACGCAGTTGCAAACAGTCCGGCTCCGGGCAGGCCCCTATGCATTCCGTGCAGCCAAGGCATTCCGGATTGGACAGACGCGATTTTTCATATACCGGGATGCGCGAAGGGCAGGCACGCGAACAGCGGCGGCAGCCGGTGCAGCGTGTTGCGTTGCGCCAAAGCGCCAGGGGTGAAAACAGGGAAAACAGGCCGAGCAGGGCGCCGTAAGGGCAAAAACCCCGGCACCAGAAGGCGGGAAACAGCATTCCCCCGAGCAGAAGCAGCCCGAGAATGATCAGCAGGGTTGGGCTCGGATGCAGGAAAAACAAGAGCATCTTGGTGTCAGCTGCCATATTGTAGGGCGTGCGCAAAAAGCCCTCGATGGCGGGCAGATCCATCTGTATCAGCAGCAAATATACAAAAAACAGCAAGATCGCATACTTGGGCAGTGAGAGTACAAGGGAGAGCCAGCCCGGCATCCGGCAGCGCAGGCCCAGGGCTTTGCCCAGCCTGCCCAGCAGCATGGAAAGCGTACCTGCCGGACACAGATAGCCGCAAAAGGCTTTCCGGAACAGTAGGGAGGAAGCCAGGGCAAAAAGCAGAATGGTCAGCCCGGCAGGGTGCACAAGGTCATACTCTCCCGTAAAGAGCAGGCGCTTGGCCGCGAGCAGGGCGCTGATGGGCAAAAAAGCCTCCACAGAAGCCGGTTTCGGTACGTAGTCGGCACTGAGGCCCATAACCCACTGGGCATAGGCGTAAAAGCGCAGCCCCACATAGAGGTAAAAGGCCAGAAAGGCATACTGAACCGTCCGGTGCAGTATCGCCGGCCGCTGCAGGGCGCTCCGCAGCCGGGCGAGAGGAGAAAGGGCGAAAAAAGTGGACATGGATTCTCCGGATTGAAAGGGCCGCCTCTCCTTATTAAGGCTTGGAAAGTATGGCAGAGCAGTATGCATTCCTGCTCTTGACCTGTGGAGGGCAGAGGAATAACAATGGAAAAGCTGTTGTATAGCCAATATATCCAGGCGGACAACAGAAAAAGGGCCTTGCTGCACCGTGCAGGCAAGCGACTGGCGCAGCAGCATTGCGCCGACTGCGGCCTGCTGTCAAGTAAAGCTTGAGCAAGGTGGACTGAAGGCTTTATGACGCTCCCCCATAGAGTGCCTCCTGCAAGCGAGAGAGTATGACTCCCCCGGCCAAACGCGCTCCCGGCGCTCACAGCAGGGCCAAAACGCCCACGCAAAGCCCTGGCAAAAAGCGCGCCCCTCAAAAACGCAGCCCGCGTAAAAGGAAGAGCGGCAAGGCCCTGCCCGGACTTGTTTTTGCCTTTGCCGCCGGGCTTGTGCTGGCCTCGCTGCTTTTTTGGCTGCTGCGCGGTCTTTCTCTGCCCGGCCTGCAAGACATAAGCCAACTCAAGGCTCCGCCCGCTGCCGAAGCGCCTCAGACACAGCCCGCCCGGCACTCCCCTTCCGGGACGAAAAAAGTTCTGCCCAGAATTCCCCAAAGCAACGAACAGGCGGTCCCACAAAGAAAAGAGGCCGGGCGGGACAGCGCTGTGGAAAGCGCGCTCATGGACCTGCAAAGCATGGCCTATGAGGAAATTCCGGAGCGCGATTCCCTTCCGGAAGAGCCGGAGGCACTCCGCCCCGGCGCAGCGCTCCCGGACCTGCGGGCGGGCAGCGAAACGCCGAAACTCGTCATTGTAATTGATGACCTCGGGGCCAGCGAAACAGCGCTGCGGCAGTTGCTGGCCCTGGACTATCCCGTTAGCTGCGCGTTCTGGCCGCACGGCGGCCATACCCGTAGCGGTGCGGACGCCGCGTATGCGGCAGGGCGCGAAATTCTGGTGCACCAGCCCATGGAACCGCTTGGCTATCCCAAGGTGAGGCCGGGGCCGAATGCGCTGCTCTTTGGCATGAATGGAGGCCGAATCCGGCAAATCGTAAAAGACTCCATAGCCTGCGTTCCGCATGCAACGGGTCTCAATAACCATATGGGCTCCCGCTTCACGCAGCAGGCGGACGGGGTGGAGGCGCTTCTGCGCACACTCAAGGAGCACAATCTTTTCATGCTGGACAGCATGACCCACAAAAATTCCCTGTTTGCCGCACGCGGCGCGGGCCTGGGCATCGAACGTTACAGCAGGGATGTCTTTCTCGATGCCGTGCACTCCAAAGCGGCCATCCTGGCCGAGCTTCGTCGTGCCGAGCGCATAGCCCTGCTTACAGGGCGGGCCGTGGCCATCGGCCATCCTTTACCCGAAACCCTCAATGCCTTGAGGGACTGGCAAAAACTGCGCAACAGATCCGTTCGCATCGTCCGCCTCAGGGACCTGGGACAGGGGCAATAGGCATAGGGAAACACGTACTGCCACGCTTTGGGGGAAGGCTGGACAAGTCTCCCTGAGTAATACATTGTGTAAAAATCAACGCTCCTTTTCCGTGGGCAGCGCTGTCACCCAAAGCATGCGAGGTATAATCATGCAAGCACTCAAAGCAAAAACGCAAAGACTGCTGGAACTTCTGGGGCATGGGGAACAGCCTTTGGGCGTACACTACAGCGATGTAAAGCCGGAAGGTTACGGCCCGAGGCCCGGCGAAATGTTCAGCCGGGAGCGGGAACTGGCCGGGGAAATCGACTGGCAGCAGGCCTTCGGCAATTTTTCCTGCGTCATGGGCAATGTATGGCTCGCCCGCAAAAAGGGCAAAGCGGCCTGGATCAGCCATGAAGAGTGCGGCTGTATGGGCGGCGGCTTCTATTCCGGAATATACCGTCCCTATCTTGAAGCGAACGTGCTCTATGTTTCCACAGGCATTCCCGGCACTCCCTTTGCGGGGGAACACTACCTGCCCTCGCCGGAAAGCACGCGGGCCTTTATGGATGATTGCACCCCCCCGGAGGCTGCGGGCAAGTACTGCGTCATCAAGCCTCTGGATCTCTTTACGGATGCCGAAAAGCCCCTGGTCGCCGTGTTCTTTGTCAGGCCCGAAGCCTTGACCGGCCTGTATTCGCTCGCCTGCTTCGCGCTTGGCAGCCATAACGCCGTGCTCTCCCCCTTTGGCGCGGGCTGCTCCAACATCATCGCCTGGCCCCTGATATACCAAAAGCGCGGCCGGGAATGCGCCGTGCTCGGCGGTTTTGACATCTCCGCGCGCAAATTTATGAAAACGGATGAACTCAGTTTTGCCATGAGCCTGCCGGTGTACCGCAAAATGCTGGACGCCATGGAAGAGTCCGCCCTGACAAGGGATACCTGGGCGGGCGCGCGCAAAAAGGTGTTGCGAAGCGAGCGGGTCTGGATGGATTAGGGGCTGTGAGCCTCCGCTGCCGGGGCCTGCTTTTTCTCGACAGAGCCCCCCTGGGCGTATAGAATCAGGCGGGCTGCACTCAGGCCGAGGAGAGCTTTGCATGGCGGACGATATTGCTATTTCCCCCGATGGCGCGAAAAAAACGGCAGTTCTTCTGCTGACCCTGGGCGAGCAGTTCGCCTCGGAAGTATTCAAGCGCATGTCGCGGGAGGAACTGGCGGCCGTATCCAGGGCCATGGTGGATTTGGACACCGTGCCCAAAGAAGTGGTCGAGAATGTGCTGCGGGAATACTACCATGCCCTTGTCACCGGTCAGGAGATGATCCGCGGCGGCCAGGAGGCGGTCAAGCGTCTGCTTTTGCCCAATGTGGACAGTGAAACCGCAAAATATGTCTCCGACTTTCTGGAACTGGATACCGGACCCCAGCCCTTCAAGAACATCGGCAAGGTCAGCCCCAAACTGCTGGCTCAGATCCTGCGCAATGAACACCCCCAGACCCTGGCCCTGATTCTGGGCAATCTGCACGCCGAACAGGCTGCTGATTTGCTGACCAAGCTGCCCGCCGGGGTGCGCACGGAAATTCTGATGCGCCTTGCCAACCTTGAGGCGGTTCCGGAGGAAATGCTGATGGCTGTTGACAAGGTATTGGAGAGCCAACTTATCGCCATGGGCGGCAAGGAAGGGAAGAAGGTCGGGGGCATCACCTCCGTGGCCGAGATTCTCAACGCCGTGGACCGGGCCACGGAAGAAGAGGTGCTGGCCGAGATCGAAGAAGAATCCGCAAGCATGGCCGAGGAAATCCGCAACCTCATGTTCGTGTTTGAAGACGTGAAAACACTTGAAGACCGCTCCATCCGCGAATTGCTCAAGGAAATTTCCAACGAGGATCTGACCATGGCCCTCAAGGGCTCCCCGGAGGAAATGCGCGAGCTCTTTTTCCGCAACATGTCCGAACGCGCGGGCAACATGATCCGCGAAGATCTGGAAATCATGGGGCCGACCCGCCTGTCCGATGTGGAGGCGGCCCAGCAGAATATCGTCAAGATTGTGCGCAGGCTTGAAGGCGAGGGCCGGGTTGTGATCAGCCGCGGCGGAGGAGACGAATTTGTCTGAAGAGCCGAAGGACCGCTTGTCCGAATGGGGGACCATCTTTTCCCAGGGTCGTGAGCACAGCCTGAAAAGCCTGGAGAGTGCGCAATCGTCGGCCTGGACGGAAAAGGACGAGGCCGCGTATCTGGACCGGGTACGGAGCAAGGCGGAGCAAATGGCGGCAGGCATTATAGCCGAAGCCAGAGCCAAAGCAGAGCGCATACAGGCAGAGGCCCGAAAGGACGGCTACGAGGCCGGACTTGTCGAGGCCCAGAGCGAACTGGAAAGCTTCCGTCAGGTCATGGCCGACTCCGTATCCGCGGTACTGGGTGCCATAGAGGGACAGTGTTCGCATATCTTCGCACAGTGGCGCGAGGATATTGTGGGTGTTGCCAGGCTCGCCGTAGAGCGAATCAGCGCCTTTGAGCTCTCCGAAAAACGGCAGGAAACCCTGGAGGGCCTGCTCCTGGAAGCCGTGGCCCTGCTGGAGAAACGGCGCGAGCTGGTTATCCGAGTCAACCCCGAAGACGAGCCGGTCATAGAAGACATCATCAAAACCACCAAAGAACGCTTTGAAGACGTGCGAAGCTGGCGCGTCAGGGGCGATGCTTCAATCACGCCAGGGGGCATGCTGGTGGAGAGCGAATCCTCCCTTGCCGAAGGGCGGGTGGAAAGCCGCATCGCAGCCGTAGACCAAATCCTGAGCCGTCTGACCCTGCCCGATCAGGCCTTGCCTGAACAGCAGCCGGGAGAGCCTGCGGCAAGAGCCCCGGAAAACGGTCCTGCCCCGCAACAATCATGAGCCCCAATCCTTTGACCGCCAAAAAGCTGCTCGCCGCCCTGAGCCCCATTACCGCCTATGGCAAGGTAAACAAGGTCGTGGGCCTTGTGGCGGAAGGCAGCGGCATCAAGGCTCCGCTCGGCTCTTTGTGCCATATTCTGCCCGAAGCGCCGCAAAAGGGGGCACAGGGTGAAGACGAAGGCGGGATTCCTGTCGAGGTGGTGGGCTTTCGCGACAGTAACCTGCTCTTCATGCCCTATGGCGATTTGCGCGGCGTGCAGCCCGGCAGCCTGGTACGCAATTCCAGCCTGCCGCCCTTTTTTCCCGCCGGTCCCGATCTTCTGGGGCGGGCCTTTGACGCCTTTGGCGAAGCCCTCGCCTCCCCTGTGCAAAAGCAGCCCCTCAACCTGCCCGATATGGTTCCCCTATACGCAGAGCCGCCTTCTCCTCTGGCGCGGCCCCGCATTTCCGAAGTGCTTGATGTGGGCGTGCGCTCCGTGAACGCCCTGCTTACCTTAGGCAAGGGGCAGCGGGTGGGCATCATGGCCGGATCGGGCGTTGGCAAGTCCACGCTCATGGGCATGATGGCCCGCTACACCAAGGCGGACGTTAACGTCATCGCCCTGATCGGCGAACGCGGGCGCGAAGTTTTGGAATTTATGGAAAAAGACCTTGGGCCGGAGGGCATGGCCCGCTCGGTGCTGATTATCGCCACCTCGGACCAGTCCCCCCTGATCCGCATGCGCGCCGCTTACGCGGCCACGGCTGTGGCCGAATATTACCGCAACCAGGGCAAGGATGTGCTCTTCATGATGGATTCGGTGACGCGCTTTGCCATGGCCGCCCGGGAAGTAGGCCTGGCCGTGGGAGAACCGCCCACCACCAAGGGCTACACGCCTTCGGTCTTTGCCCAGCTGCCCAAACTTCTGGAGCGGACCGGGCGCAGCAGTTCCGGCTCGATCACCGGCGTGTACACAGTGCTTGTGGACGGCGACGATTTTAACGAACCTGTGGCCGATGCAGTACGCTCCATTCTGGACGGCCATATCGTGCTTACGCGCGAACTGGCGGACGAAGGGCACTTTCCGGCCATTGACGTGCTGCGCTCCATCAGCCGCCTGCGCGCGGACATCGTCTCCGCAGAGACCGTAGCAGCCGGGCGAACGGTTATTTCACGCCTTGCCGCCTATAAAAAGGTTGAAGACATGATCAATATAGGAGCCTACGCACAAGGCTCCAACCCGGAAATAGACAAGGCCATTGCCACCCTCCCCCTGGCCAACGCCTTTCTGCGCCAGGATGTGGGCGATCAGGTCTCCTTAGAAGACAGCATCAAGCAGCTCTCCCTGCTGGCAGGGGTATAAGCTGGAGCTCCGGCCAGGTGATGATGCTATTATCCGGGAGGACTCTGCCCTCAAAGCGGCAAGGCCGCTTTTCGATAATGGGGGTCACGGGGCCTGAGGCCNNTCCAGAGGGCAGAGCCCTCTGGCAAAAAATCACACTATCGCCTCCAACTCGGCAAGGTGGACGCGCGCCGCTTCCAGAGCCGGGTCTATGCTCAGGGCCGCCTCAAGGTAGTGGCGGGCCTTGTCTGCATTGCCGAGAAACTTGTGGCAGAGCCCGAGATTCTGGATATCCATAACCGAGCCTTTGTCCAGGCGGGCCAGAATGTCCTCAAACTCGCGCGCGGCCTCCTGATAACGGCCCAGCTTGAAAAGACAAACCCCGAGCAGGTTTTTATATTCCTTCATATCCGGACAGAGCCGCGCGGCCCGCGAAAGTCCCGGCAGGGCAGCCTCCCATGCGCCTGAAAGCGTATACGTATAGGCATGATAAAAAGCGGCCAAGGCCCTGGAATCTTCCTCGGGCTGCCGCTCTTCGGCCAGGGCAAAAGCGTGTAGCGCCGCCTCGGCGTCTCCGGCGCGCAGGGCGATCATACCCTTGAAAAAGGGAAGAAAATGCGCATCGGGGTAGACGGAAGCGAGCAGGGCCAGGGCAGGGGCCGCATCGTCACTTTCTTCGCTGATCATGCGCCCGACAAAGAGCCCGAGCGAAGCATTACGGTCCCGTTCGCGAAAGCACAGCCCCGGCGCAAAGCTGTAATGGCTGGGGGTTTGAGTGTCCGGGTTGGTGGTGGCGACCGCGTAGAGGGGAAAGCCCAGGGCTTTGAGGCCTGACGAGAGGGCGCGCAGTTCGTCCAGCATGTCCGGCTCCTCCAGGGAGGGAAGCGAATCCAAGGATACCTGTGGCCCGGCGCACAGCCAGGCGGCTTCGTCAATGCTGGCGTATTTGGGCAGTCCCGAGGCCTCGTAACAGGCCGAGGAATTGAAATCTCCCGCCAGTTGGGCCACTTCGGTCAAAGCGCGCAACGCGGCCTTGGCCGGGCTGCTTG
This sequence comes from Desulfovibrionaceae bacterium UBA930, assembly GCA_002293605.1. Classification (GTDB taxonomy): domain Bacteria; phylum Desulfobacterota; class Desulfovibrionia; order Desulfovibrionales; family Desulfovibrionaceae; genus Frigididesulfovibrio. Next base: position 9,553 of record DBDO01000050.1, on the reverse strand, counting down.
CCGTGCCTGCGGTGAACACGATTTCCGAACGTCCGGGAAAGGTGGCAGGGTCCCAGGCGATAGCGCCGATCGTGGGCACAGGCATGCCCAGAGAACAATCCTTGAGCAATACCGTAATACCGTTCTGGTGAAACTTCGCCAGCAGTTCCCTTAAGACAGGGTCTGCTATGGCTTCAGGGGTGAGCGCTATGCCTGGCAATTCGGGCTGCTTGCGGTCAATCAGGCAGCAGACGTGCCGCTCCACCAGTTCACAGGCCCCTTGCAGCAGGGATTCCACATCTGTATTGCCTGCGGAGGAGCCGTTGAATTCCCCCAGCCGCCGGAAGAGATCCAGCGGAACGTAGCGGATTTCGGCTTCTTCGCCCTGACCGGGAATACGGGTTGCCGGAACAAAGATCCAGCGGCGCAGATCCATGATTTTTCGAGCATCAGACTCGCCAATGCTGTCGTGGCAGGCCGAGATCACCTCTTGCAGAGGCATGAGGGCTGCGCCGAAGCGGGCCTCGGCCTCGCTCCAACTGAGCACTTCGGCTTCGGGCAGGCGCTCCCAATAGGTGAAAAAGCCATAGCGCTCCATAAGCTCCATAAGGGCCGAGGCCTCGGCCTGGGCCGCGCTGGCCCCTTTGCCCATTTGCTTGCGGGTGGGCATGATGGCTTTGGCGTCCGCACCGCAGACGCTTAAAAAAACCGGAATGCCGAGCCTGCCGCCGTCTATGCGGCGGGTTTCGGCAAGGATGGAAAGGGGAAGGGAGGCAAGACGGGAACGCAAGGCGGCCACGGTGGAAACCGGGTCCACGGCTTTATCCTGATCGGAAGCATAGCCCTTAAGGCAGGGGAGCAGTTGTATAGCAGGCATAATAGTAAGCTTATCGCAAAGGTGTCAGTCGGTGTACGGTAAGTAGGTGGCGTTCAGGCCGGGCTTCACGATCGTCCTGCGCCTGGGCAAGGTTCTCGCGCACCCCGATCTGCCTGTGTTCGATATGAAATTCTTTTTCCGCCCGCTTGAAAAAGCCTTTTGCGCTTCGCCTGTGGTCTGTGGTCAGAAGTGCTTCCGGCGTTCTGTCTGCGCCCGGGGCGGCAAGGTGGCGTTTGATGAATTTAACCAGCGGGCGGTAAAGATCTTCCAGATAGAGGATTTCCGACCCCACTATCAGGTCGAAACCGCCTTCCGGCATATCGGCCAGCGTATCGGAGCGCAAGTCAGCGCGGCACACGTAGGCGCGGTCTTGCAAATTGTTTTTCAAAATATTGATGCGGGCGAAAAGCAGGGCGTCTGCGTCAATATCCGTGATGCAGACAGATTCAAAGCCGAGCGCGGCAGCGGCAAGTCCGGCTACGCCGCAGCCGGCTCCGATTTCAAGGAGTGAGCGGCCCCTGGCGGGCATCCGGCTGAGAACATGCCCGAGCACAAGCGAGGCAGGCCAGATTTTGGCCCATAAGGGCAGGCGGCCCAGGGCATCATGCAGAGCCTTTTCCGCGATGGCCCTGTCCAGACGCTCGCGCATGTCGGCAATTTGAAGAATCTGCAAAGAGGCCCCGCCAAGGCTGACGGGCTCGAACTCCAGGGCGTATTTGCCGCCAGCAAGGCGCAGCAGTTCCTCAAGATCAGCGTCAGGCCGCAGGGCTGCGGCAAGAAAAGAACAAGATTCGGCCATCAGGATACGGGGGTTAGGGAAAGGCATAATAAAAAGGCCACCCGCCTGGGGGCGTGTGGCCAAAAATCACAACAATTTTTTATCCGCGATGCAAGCCCTTGTCCAGCATTAATTTGGAAGCAGAGCCTCCCCGCAACCTACTTCTCCGCAGCTTCGGGAAAAAGCTCCACAGCCATTTCCCGCAGTTTGAATTTTTGAATTTTGGCGCTGCCGGTCATCGGGTAGCTTTCGACAAAGGCGATATGGCGCGGCACCTTGGGCCAGGCGATTTTTCCCTTGCAAAAGGCGCGTACATCGCTTGCCGTGAGCTCATACCCCTCCTTGGGAATGATGAAGGCAGCGACTTCTTCGCCGTATTTGCGGCTGGGCACGCCCACCACCTGGATATCACGCACCCCTTCCATGCCGGAAAGGAATTCTTCTATTTCTTTTGGGTAGATATTTTCCCCGCCCCGGATAATCATGTCCTTGATGCGACCAGTAATGATAAAATAGCCGTCCTTGTCCTTAGAGCCAAGGTCGCCGGTGCGCAGCCAGCCTGAAGGGGTGATGGCCTCTGCCGTGGCCTCGGGCATGTTGTAGTAGCCCTTCATAATATTGTAGCCCTTGCAGACCAGTTCACCGGGAAGGCCCGCAGGCAGCTCCACAAGCTCATCCGGCAGGGCCATCGGGTCAACAACGCGCACGTCAATGCCGGGCATGGCCCTGCCCACGGTGGTGGTTTTATGCTCGAAATCTTCGTCCGCATGGGTCTGGGTCATCACGGGCGAGCCTTCGGTAAGGCCGTAGCAGATGGTGAGTTCAGAGAGGTGCATTTCGTTCACCGCCCTGCGCATGAGCGGAGCCGGGCACACAGACCCGGCCATGATGCCCGTGCGCAGGGTGGAGAGATTATAGCGCGAAAAATGCCGGTGCTCCATGAGGGAGAGATACATGGAAGGCACGCCGTACACGCCTGTGCAGCCTTCCTGCTCTATGGCACCCAGCACCTGCAGCGGGTTAAAGGCGTCGATAATCACCATTGTCGCGCCGTGGTTGACAAAGGCCATCACCCCGAGCACGCAGCCAAAGCAGTGGAACAAGGGTACGGGCAGGCAGATGCGGTGCTGCGGCCCAAGCTTCTGATGCCGCCCGATCCAGTAGCCGTTGTTCACGATATTGACGTGGGTGAGCATAACCCCTTTGGGAAAGCCCGTGGTGCCCGAGGTATACTGCATGTTGACGACATCGTGGGGGTCAACCTCGGCCTTGCGGGCCTCATAATCTGCATCGGATACGGAAGGAGCCAGGGCAAACAGGTCTTCAAGGCAGGGGATGCCCCTTTTACGCTCCTCCCCCATAAGAAAAACCCGACGCAGCCAGGGCAGATGCCCAAGCTCAAGCGGCTCAGAAGGGCACTTGCCTATTTCAGGGGCAATGGATTCAAGGATGTCGATAAAATTATGATCCCGGTAAGCGTCCGTCATGAACAACATCTGACATTCGCTCTGGCGCAGCAAATACTCCAGTTCCTTGTCATGGTAGCTGGTGTTCACCGTGATCAGCACCGCGCCGATGCGGGCCGAGGCGAACATCAGCGTAACCCAGTGGGGCACGTTGGTGGCCCATATGGCGATGCGATCGCCCTTTTGCACGCCCAGCGCCATCAGCCCTTTGGCCAGACGATCCACATCGGCCCCGAACGCGGTCCAGCTTTGGCGCAGACCGCGCTCATAGTGGATCACGGCCTCCTGATGGGGAAAGCGGGCGATAGTTTCATCAAGCAGAGCGCCCAGAGTTTTTTCCTGAAGCGCAAAGGGTTCGAGATCCATTCGGCGGCCTTTGTTTGAGATTGCATGCAGCGGCCTGAAATTCAGGCGGCGATAAAAGCCACTTCTAGCACAGGTTTTGCTTATGCAATGACTCTTGATAAAAATGTCACACGATAAGGCGCTTTTTTACACAATGATGCCCTGACGAAGCGACCAGTCCCGCGCGCAAGCGCGTGCAGCCCGCATGCGCTGTGACGATGGTGCTTACTCTGTAGAATAGGCTATATCCTGTCACAGCCCGAATGAAAAGGGGGAACGCGGCAAAGACAAAAAAAGGAGAGGCCCAAAGCCAGAATACTTTTGCCCTTTTAAACGCTCTTTATTGTAATAAACTAAAATAACAAGAGTATGCCCCATGAAACTGCCTTGGGAGAGCAGGGCAGAATATTTTTTATGGGAAAAGTGGAAAAAAACAGTTGAATATGTTAATTAATATTTATTACCATATAACAACCTCGTCCCCACAGGCCTCCGGCATCAGATGCGCCGTCACGCCTTGCAACAGATCGCTTAGGGACAGTGTCAACAAAAACAATGTAAAGCTATGTAACACCTTTAGTTCAGTCAAAAAGTAAAGCGTTGGTTATGGAGGACTCTATGAGCGAACACCAAAAAGCCTTTGGAAAGAATGTTCGGCGTTTACGCCTATTGCGCAGCATGACGCAGGAAAAGCTCGCGGACAGATCAAACTTGTCCTTGCAACATATCGGTGCCATTGAGCGGGGTACGGGCAATCCCACCCTGCTCAGTATGGAGCGCATCGCCCTTGCACTGCGCGTCAGCATTGAAGAACTCTTCGCATTTGAAGAATTCAAGCGCTCGCCCGCCGAAATCAGGGAGGACCTGCTGCGCCAGCTCTCCTGCATCCCGGATGCGGAGGTCGTACGCCTGTACGCATGCAACAAGCTGCTTGCCTCGGAATTTTAGTCCTCGTCCGAACCGCCTTTTTTATACTTGCAGCCTTTTTCCGGGCAGCCCACATAGGCTTTGCCGCCTCTTTGCCGCTTAAGGGCCAGAACGGACGAACCGCATTCCGGGCAGCTTCCGGCCACAGGTTCGTCCCACATGGCAAAGTCGCACCTGGGGTATTGATCGCAACCGTAAAAGAGTTTGCCCCGCTTGGAGCTTTTTTCCACCAGCACGCCCTCTTTGCATTTGGGGCAGGCCACACCGGTGGAAAAAGGCCGGGCGTGCTTGCATTTGGGGTAATTGGTACAGGCGATGAAGCGGCTGCCGGTGCGCGCTTTTTTCAAGGCCAGATCGCCGCCGCAATCCGGGCACACGCCCACTATTTCATACTGCGGCGCGTCCCGCTCCGCCATATGTACAACGCCTTTGTCATCCCGGCTGAAATTGCTGGTAAATTTACAGTCCGGGTACCCGGAACAGGCCAGAAAGGGGCCTGCCTTACCGAACTTGATAACCGTGGGCTTGCCGCATTCCGGGCAGTCCAGGCCTGAAGGCAGCCCCCCCTTGACCGAATTCATGGCCTTGGAGGCCTGCTCCAGCGTAGGGTTGAAGTCGGCGGAAAAGCGGTTCAAAAGCGCGATCCAGTCTTCCTCGCCGTCAGCCACTTTATCGAGGGACTCCTCCATCTGGGCCGTAAAGCCGACATCCATGAGATCCCGAAAATATTCGGTCAAAAGCTCGCAGACCACCCGGCCGAGATCTGTGACCGCAAAGTGCTTGTCTTCCAGCGTGGCGTATTCCCGGTCAATCAGGGTAGCGATAATGCTGGCGTAAGTGGAAGGACGGCCTATGCCCTTTTCCTCCAGTTCGCGCACCAGCGAGGCCTCGCTATAGCGGGCCGGGGGCTGGGTGAACTTCTGCTCTTTCTCCAGCCTGTTCAGGGCCAGTGTTTGTCCCTTGGCCAAAGCGGGCAGCTCCACCGCATCCTCGCCCTTTTGCGGGGCAAGGACGTAAAAACCGGGAAAGAGCACGCGCTCCCCCCTGGCCCGGAACTGCACGCCCTCGCAGGAGGCGCGCACCACGGTATCCTGTACCCTGGCCCCGGCCATCTGGGAGGCCAGAAAACGGGTCCAGATAAGGCGGTAGACCTGGTACTGATCCGGCGCGACAAAGGGCTTGACGCTGTCAGGGGTAATACTCACATCCACCGGGCGGATGGCTTCATGTGCGTCCTGGGCTCCGCCCTTGGATTTGAAATGACGGGCCTTGGCCGGGTAATAATCCTTGCCCCAGGTCGCCTCAATAAAGACTTTGGCCGCCTCCCTGGCCTCATCGGATATGCGCACGGAGTCGGTACGCATATAGGTGATCAGGGCAGTGGTGCCAGCCTCGCCCAAATCCACGCCTTCGTAAAGGCGCTGGGCCACGGACATGGTGCGCTTGGCCGTGTAGCCGAGGCGCTGGTTGGCGGACTGCTGCAGGGTAGAGGTGATGAAAGGGGGAGGGGGGGATTTTTCCCGTTCCTTGATCTCGACATCGTCCACCACAAAGGGCTTGCCCAGCACTCGCTCTTCCAGGGCCAGGGCTTCCTGCTCACTGGCAGGCACGCTCTTTTTGCCGTCCACTTTGTATAGGTCAGCGCGGAACACGGGAGGCTCCGTTGCTTCCAGAAAAGCGCGGAACAACCAGTATTCTTCCGGCACAAAAACCCGGCGCTCGGCATCGCGATCTGCCAGAAGGCGCAAGGCCACGCTCTGCACCCGTCCGGCGGAAATGCCGCGCTTGACCTTTTTCCAGAGCAGGGGAGATATTTTGTAGCCCACAAGGCGGTCCAGCACGCGCCGGGCCTGCTGGGCGTCAAAAAGATCGGCATTTAAGGGGCGCGGGTTGGCCAGGGCCTCCTGCACGGCCCGCTTGGTGATCTCGTTGAACTGGATGCGCTGTACCTTTTTATTCCTGGCCTGCTCTTCAATCAGAGCAGCCACATGCCAGGCGATGGCTTCTCCCTCCCGGTCCGGGTCAGGGGCGAGATAGATGTTGTCTGCCTTGGCGGCGGCGCTACGCAGGTCGGCCACAACCTTTTCCTTGCCCGGAATGATCTCATACTGGGGGGCGAAATCCTTGCTCTCGTCCACCCCGAGACTTTTGGAAGGCAGATCCCGGATGTGCCCGACACTGGCCTGCACTGTATAGTTGCTGCCGAGAAATTTACGAATGGTCTTCACCTTGGCCGGTGATTCCACGATAATCAGATCTTTGGCCATAACAATCCTGAAAAATATATTCTATTAAAAACAGGCCTAAAATTCTTGTATATCCTTGCCGTCAACAGCCAAAAAGGCGTTCAGGCTCCGGTGTTCGTCCGTAAGCCCGGGCGCGCCGAGGCGCGCGTTGGCCAAGCGTTTGCCCAGTTCCACGGCGGGCTGGTCAATGGGGTTGATATCCAGCAGCCAGCCGGTCAGAATGGTCACGCTCATGCACAGGCCCATGAGCCTACCTGCCGCTTCTTCATCCGCCTTGTGCATGGCAATGCCCACCAGGGGCACCTTGTTCTCGCACAAGGCCATGCGCGTGCCCAGACCTTCGGCCAGAAGCAGATCACCGAAGCGCTTGTCAGCCAGCCAGTTCCAGTGAGCAGGCACATCCTTGCCGAAAGCCGGGCCTTTGTCCAGCCCATCGCAGGTCAGGAAAAGGCAGCCCTTGTTGCGCGGCCCGTCCAGAAACATCTGATTCACGGAATGCTGATCCGTTACGCCCACAGCCGGAAGAGGCATGGAGCCCCGGCCCTCTTTGCCCAGGCTTTCGGCCCAGAGCTGGCTGAACCAGGCCCCGAAATAATTCCACAGCGGAATGTAGGAGAAAAAAATCAATTCGTCATAGCCGCGTTCCATAAGTTCGCGGTTCCACACGGCAAGATGCCAGGCCGGATGGCGGGCAAGGGAAGAGGCCGAGAAAGCGGAATCTATAAGCGGCGCGGCAACAGCTGCAGCGCCCCGGAGCAGGCCCTTCCAGTCCATGCCCAAAAAGGCTGCGGGAAGCAGGCCCACCGCGCTCAGGACCGAATAGCGCCCGCCGAGATTGTCCGGCACGGGCAAAGAGGGAAGTCCCTCCTGCACGGCTTCGGCCCGGAGCTTACCCGAGGCGGCATCAGTGATGAGAACCACATGCTTTTTCCATGCAGGGCCGAGCCGCTCCTGCAACCAGCGGCGCACCAGAAAATACTGGGCCATGGTCTCTATGGTCCCCCCGGACTTGGATATCACCACCACAGCCGTGTCTTTGGCTTCCAGAGCGGCCATCCAGGCCGTAAGACTGCCTGCGTCAATGTTGTCGGCAATCCAGAGCCAGGGGCCTGTGTGGCCGGGCCTGTCCTGGGCAGGGGAAAAGGCCTTTTGCAAGGCCCTGGCCCCAAGGGCAGAGCCGCCGATGCCGAGCAGAATCATATGCTTGCAGGCGCGTATGCCCTCCAGCACCTGCGGCAGGTCCCGCTCCAGCTCTTCTGCAAAAGGCATGCTGAGATAGGGCAGAAGATTCGCTTCGCTTTCCTCTTTCAGGCGGCGGGCCGCTTCGCCCGCCCTGGCCGCAAAAGAAGATTGCTCCACGCAAAGGCCTTGCAGCCGGGCAGTGAAGGCATGCGTCCAGTCAAGATGGTGCGTACTCATGGCGGGCTCCTTGCCAAAGTGTTATGCCGGGGCAGGCCGGGGAAAAACAGCTTCCGCTATCCTTGTGCAGGAAAAGCGCCGCTATTGCAACAGCGCACCGGCCCTGTTGCGAAGAGTTTTTGCGCCTGCCCTTGCAGGAAGGGCTTTGCCAGCCGCCCCGCATCAGGCCTTTCACTTTCCCGCGCTTTCTGCTAGGCTGCGGGACAGCGTTCATGAGAAAAGGATCAACGCGCTCCCTTCACCCCCAGCCCTTCAGCCTGATGCAAGAATTTCTGGCGGATCTGCACATCCATTCGCGTTTTTCACGCGCTACCAGCCGGAAGCTGAACCTGCCCCTTCTGGCGGCCTGGGCGCGGCTTAAGGGCCTTTCCGTGCTCGGGACCGGAGATTTCACCCACCCGCGCTGGCGCGAGGAGTTGCGCGACACGCTGATCATGGATGAAGACAGCGGCCTCTATGTGCTGAAACAGCCGGGAGAAGCGGCGGCGGCCCTGCCCGAGTTACCTGTTGCGAATCTGGGCAGCACAGGCCTGGGGCCGGCCTCCCCTGAGGAAGGGGAAAGCGCTGCTTCGCCAATCCGCTTCATGCTGCAGGGAGAAATCAGTTCCATTTACAAACGCGGCGGCAAGGTACGCAAGGTGCACAATCTGGTGTTCATGCCCAACCTGGATGCGGCGGACGCCTTTTGCCTGCGCCTTGGCGAACTGGGCAATCTGCATTCGGACGGACGGCCCATTCTGGGGCTTGACTCGCGCGATCTGCTCGAACTCGTGCTGGAGACCCACCCGGAGGCCTTTCTCATCCCGGCCCATATCTGGACCCCCTGGTTCTCCCTGTTCGGCTCCAAGTCCGGCTTTGATCGCCTGGAGGACTGCTACGGCGATCTGTCCTCCGAAATTTTCGCCCTTGAAACCGGACTGTCCTCCGACCCGGCCATGAACCGCCTCTGGAGCGCCCTGGACAACTGCCGCCTGATTTCAAACTCGGACGCGCATTCGGGCGAAAACCTGGGGCGCGAGGCCAATATTTTCGCGGGCGCGGTTTCTTATGCGGGCATGCTGCGGGCACTCAAAAACCCGGAACAGGCAAGGGACACGATATTTCGCGGCACTCTGGAGTTTTTTCCGGAAGAAGGCAAATACCACATGGACGGGCATCGCAAATGCAAGGTGCTGCTCGGCCCGAAAGAAACACGGGCACTTGGCGGGCTGTGCCCGGTTTGCGGCGGTCCCCTTACCGTGGGCGTGTTCAGCCGGGTCATGGAACTTGCGGACAGGGATGAGCCCCTGTACCCCTCTTATGGCACCCTGGGAGCGCCCGGTGGCCCGGAGCGGGACAAAGGCTTTGCCTCCCTGGCTCCACTGGCCGAGGTACTTGGTGAATTGCTCGGCGTGGGCCCAAAGTCGCGCAGGGTTGGCGACATGTACGCCGCGCTCCTGGAGCGCTTCGGCCCGGAACTGAGTATTTTGCGCGAGGTGCCCGAGGCGGAGCTGTCCCGCTTTTTTCCGCCCCTGGG